>JAGQHN010000013.1:48447-51171 GCA_020431825.1 Trueperaceae bacterium
TGCAAGACGGCGAAAGGGTGGCTGTTGCCAAAAGTCTGGCAGATTTGTATGGCTTTGAAGTGGGGGAGCGTCTAAATCTTAGTACGGCAAAGGGTAAAAAAGATTATCAGATTATAGCTATAGTTGATGATAGCGGGGCAGAGCCTCGTGGTATTTATATAGACCGCAAGCACTTTGAGGCAGACTGGCGCTACCATGTGGTTGATTACTATTCTCTTATTTTAGATGAGACTGCGAATCAAGATAGGGTCATGCAGCAAATCAAGCAAAGCCTTGGTAGTCGCTACCTGATAGATGTTATTCCTGCTAGTAGCATTGCGGTGAAAGCTGCTGCTGTTATGACAAATTCTTTCAGACTAGGACAGATATTAAGCCTGTGTTTTGTACTAATTGCTTTATTAGGGTTTGCCAGTGTAGGCAAGGAAAAACTCTACGCGCTAAAGAAAAAGTTTCGTCTGCTTACTTACCTGGGCGCAAGTCAAACCTTTATCTTAAAGCTGTTTATGGGGCAAATGGTTATTAGAACGCTGCTAGCCAGTCTCTTAAGTTTAAGCTTGGGAGGACTGGTGAGCTTTTTGTGCATTCAGGCACTTCGTTACAATGGAAGATACAGCATAAACTGGGTTTTGCCTTTTCAAACCTATGTCTACTTACTGGGATTGACCGCTGTGGTTTTGCTTGGCTTAACCCTTTGGTCGGCTCGAGCTTTAAGAAAGCTTTAGTGGATCTTAAAATCAGTAATCGTGGCTAAAGAAATTCAAAATCCGTGGCAAACTGCGCAAGCTATAGCGGAGCAATTTTCCGAGCTAGCCCAGGTTGAGGCCGTTGCGCTAGGTGGGTCGCTGGTAACTGGGCAGGCCGATGGCGATTCAGACATTGATCTTTACGTATATGCTAAAGATGAGTTGCCCCTCGAGGCTCGAGCCATGCTGATTACCCAAAGAGCTAGTCAGTGGCAACTGGATAACCGCTACTGGGAAACCGAGGATTACTGGCTTGAAAAAACCAGTGGCAGCAAAGTCGAAGTTATTTACCGAAATCCTGACTGCTTAGAACAGCACTTAAAAGCCTTGCTCGAGCACTCCAGTTCCCAGCAGGGCTACAGTACCAGCCTGTGGCACAACATAGTCAATTCAAAGTCCTTATTTGATAGAAAAGGCTGGTTTGCTTCTTTGCAGTCTCTTGCTAAGACGCCCTATCCAGATGCTTTAGCCAACGCGATTATTAGCCATAATGTGCCGCTTCTGAAAGGAAGCATGGCGGCGCATCCTTACCAAATCAGGCGTGCCGCAGAGCGTGCTGATTGGGTTTGTGTCAATGGACGACTTCAGTCCTTGCTGGCGAGCTATTTTGATAGTTTGTTTGCTCTGAATAGAGAGCTGCACCCAGGCGAAAAAAGGCAGCTCATGTATGCAAACAAACTGAAGCTGACTCCTGAGAAAATGAGCGAAGATGTGACGAGCATTCTGACGCATTATGAGCCTGAAATGCTGGCAGATAAGGTGGATAGGTTGGTTGAGCGTTTGCTCGAGCTACTTGCGGCTGCGGGGGTCAAAGGCATCCCTTAAGCCGTCTCCCAGCAAGTTCCAGGTTAACACCGAAATAAAAATAAACAAGCCGGGTAAAAAAATCCACCAGCGTTCAGTAAGACCTGTCACGCCTGCAAAGGCTTGCGCAGTATTCAGCATAAGACCCCAGCTGGTGGCAGGCGGCTGAATGCCCAGACCAAAAAAGCTTAAAACTGCCTCAGTCACAATAAAGCCTGGAATGGTGAGGCTCGAGTTCACAATAATGAAGCTCAGGGTTTGTGGCAAAAGGTGCCGATTAATAACCCTTAGATCATTGGCACCAAGTGCCTTGGCTGCCTGCACGAAGTCACGTTCTTTTAGGCTTAAAATTTGTCCGCGTACCGTTCTGGCGATACCTCCCCAGCCAATCAGCGAAAGCGCCACAATAATCAGGGGAAAGACGACACCCGAGGGCAAATTCAAGGGGTAAAAGATAGCCGAAAGGGTCAGCAGTAAGAACAGACTGGGAATGGCGGACAGAGCTTCGACCAGCCGCATAATGATTTCATCAATCACGCCTCCGTAAAACCCGGCAAGGCCCCCCATAAGCATGCCCAGCAGAGTGGAGACCAGTGCTGCCAGTATGCCAATCGTCAGGCTGATGCGTGCCCCAAAGAGAATCTTGCCGTAGACGTCGCCGCCCAGATCATCTGAACCCCAGAGGTAAAGTTTGACCTTATCGCTGGGATCAGCTAGACCAAAAAGATGCAGGCTCGCAAAGGGTTTTAAGCCAATGGCATTGCGAAGTCCTTCAGGTATGAGGTTGAGGGGAAAAGGCACATAAAGATCACGTGGGTTAGCGCGCGTAACAAAAAACTTGATCGGGTAGCGGATACTGGTGTCTTCTGTCCAGATGTTTTCAAAGGTGGTCATATCCAGTTCCTTTTTCATGGGGTGGATATAGGGCCAGGTAGGTCTACCTGTTTCACCCATAAACCGAATATGGTTTGGAGGTTGAAAGGTTGTGCTGGCACTGATAAACCGCTCCGGGTAAGGAGCCAAAAAGTCAGCAAAGGCAGCTACCAGATAGAGTACGCCTAAAACGCTCAAGGAAACTCGAGCCAGCGGGTGTTTACGAAATTGCCGCCAGGCAATACTGCTAAGGCTCGAGCCCTCCTTCTTGAGACTTGGATGAGATGATTTTCTTGCCGCTATC
>JAGQHN010000013.1:51269-66726 GCA_020431825.1 Trueperaceae bacterium
GGGTCAATAAGGGCCAGTGCAATATCTGAAAATAAGTTCCCAACCATGAGCAAAATGACCAGAATGGTCAGGAGCGCCATAATCACATAAACATCCTGAGCAAAAATGGAACTGATAAATAACGGCGTGATACCGGGCCAGCGCATGACAAATTCAATGGTGCCTGCGCCGCTGATAAGTCCAGGCAGTGTTCCGCCGATGGTTGCCACAATCACCAGAATGGCATTGCGCAGCGCATGTTTATAATTCACGGTGCTTTCAGAAAGTCCTTTGGCCTTGGCGGTGCGTATATAGTCCTGACCCAAAACCTCGAGCATTTCGCCGCGCATGATGCGACTGGTAAACGCAAGGCTCGACAGGGTCACCACAATCGTAGGAATAATAAGATGCCAGCCAATATCTAAGACCTTTTGAAAAAGATTCAGGCTGCTAAAAGCTTGAGATGTCATGCCGCCGGTAGGAAAAAGAAAATAATTAAAATTCTGAAACCACTGCACAGAAAAAGCTAGAAAAATAAGGGCTAGAAAGAAATTAGGAATAGCCAGGCCAATCAGACTAAAGACGGTAAGCAGTTTATCTCCTAAAGAATATTTGTGTAGGGCGGAGTAAACCCCAATCGGTATGGCGATGACAAAGGTAAGAAAGGTGGCGGGTAAAAGCAGCACAAAACTGTTTCCCATACGCGGCAAAATAAGATGGGTAACGCTACCCTTACTGGTCATACTGGTACCAAAATCAAAGCCAAACACCAGATTACGCAACCAGTAGAGATAGCGAATGGGCCAGGGCTCATTAAGCCCTAAAACTTCGCGGATGCGGCTGGCCTGATTGGGGTCCACCTGATTAAAGGCAAACTGGCTGGCAAAATCACCTGGGGCTATTTCAATAACCACCCATGCCAGAAACGTTGCCAGCAAAAAGGTTGGGATTAGGTTAAGAACGCGTTTGATAATGTAAGCGGTCAAGGGCTTCTCCTGACAGAATTAAAAGTAGATACTGTGGCTAGACGGGTCATCTGGGAATTTGAATCCCCCTCAGTCCCTCCCAAATCAAGTTTGGGACAGGCTCTTTGGGAAAGGGGGAAGCTAACTACTCCCTCCTTTTTTAAAGGAGGGCTGGGGAGGATTCTTAAAGGTTCAGAGCAAATACAGTAATTCAATGGTAGACTCTATATTTATTAAATCTATGGAACGCTCCTGAAGTTCTAAAACAGGAGCGTTCAAAAGAGGTAGTAGAGGTAGGAAGTCCTATCTCAAAGTTGCCCCTAAGGAGCCACAGTTAAGTTTTCCCGGCGGTTACCAGGGTTATAGGGAGACTGAATGCTAACCGCGTCAAGCGCCTCTTTGGGCCAGTCATTGCCAACATTTTCGTAGAAGTGGAAAGACTGGGCAATGAGAGGGGTAAGCGGGAGGTACTCGCGCATGATTTCGGCTCTTTGCTTAAAGAGATCGACTCGAGCCCCAGTATCTAGCGTTTCATCCATCTGGGTGGTCAGTTTGTCCATCAGAATTTCCCAGGCTTCAACGCTGTCTTTGTTCTTATTCCAGGAGTTTAAATTAGAAGCAATGCGCAAGACATTATTGGAAGAGGGGTTATCAATATCCCCACCAGATAAGCCCCAGATCTGCGCGTCATAGTCCACCATACGCGGCATTTCTGTACCTAAAATCGAGTTCTGCCAGATTTCGGTTGAAACCTCTCTTGGGTTGATTTTTACGCCGTAGTCCGCGGTCATTTGAGAAATGACCAGTGCTTGCTGCCCGCGGCGGTTATTACCTGAGTTAAATTGCAGGTCAAACTCGGCGCGGCAACCAGTTTCAGGGTTTGTCAGTACGCCATCGCTGGCCATTTCGGTAAAGCCAATATCCTTAAGTAAGGCTACGCCAGCATCCGGGTTGTACTCAAACTCGGGCAAGTCTGGGACGAAGGGGGCAATGGCCTGCGTCGTTTGGGCAATGGCGGGGAAACCCAGACCACCGAGTGCCGCCTGTACCAGCGCATCCCGGTCAATCATCAGACTCATGGCCTGGCGGAAAAGCTGATTGCGGAACATACCTGATTTGCAGGTATCGGTTGAGTTGAAATTATAGGTAATAAAGTCGGTTGAGGTGCTGGGGCTCAGGTTAGGGTAAAAGTTGCCGCCAATGCTGCCATTATTGACCGCTTCCTGAACGGCGCGAACCTGATCAAGCACGGTGGGCCAGTAAAAATCTACCTGCCCGGTGACGACCAGTGCCAGTTCGGCATTCTGGTCGGCAGTTAAGGTAACAATCCATTCATCGGCGCCGGGTAGCGGGTTGCCACTGGCATCCTGAACAAATTCACCAAAAGTTGGGTTACGCTCGAGCACAACACGTTCCCCGGGTCTAAACTCAGTTAACAGATAAGGCCCACCAGAAATGATGGTGCTGGGGTCGGTATCTACCCCCCACAGTGCCTTAATGCCTTCCGCGCCTTGCGCTTCGTAAATGGGCATAAAGATATGAGCCGGAACGGCACCTGCGGCATTTACACAGTCATTGGCGAAAATGGCATTTACCTGAGGTTTGGGCAGGGAAAAGCGGTACTGATAGGTGCCTAGTTTTTCATATTCTACTTGCTCATCACCAACAACTGAGCAGGAAAAACCATTTGACTCAACCTCAGGGTCACCGTGAATGATAAAGGCGGCAATGGCGTCATCGGCGGTCATTTCAACACCGTCGCTCCATTTCCAGCCTTCTTTTAAAGTCACAATAAATTCTTGTTCAGGACGAACTTCTTCAATCTCTTTGGCCCAGTAAAGATTAAAGCCACCTTCGGCATTTCGAAAGCTGCGTGTTCCCAGCCAGTCACGGTAAACCGTACCCGGCCCTCCGTACATGCCTAAAACGGCAGACTCGGTGGCACTGCCTGTCAGATAAGGATTTAAGGTATTGATGTCACCAAACGAGCTTTCACGAATGGTGCCTCCCATCTGGGTACTGGGTGCGTAATTTTCACCGACGATGAGCGGTTGGGCACTGGCGAAAGCAAGCAAGACTAGGCCAACTGTGAGAATGACGGTTCGCATAAGGTGTCTCCTTTGGGATACTCGAGCCCCTGAGCAAAGATTTCAAAGGCTCAGGCTATATAGTTCTATATAGCTATATATTTATATATACATAAAAGTAGCTAGCTCTGTCAATAAGTACCACCTTATTTTGCGAGGCCAGAAGTTAAAAAAGCTTGTCTAGAACGTTAAATATTGGGATTTGAGTTCAAGCTCTGTTAAATTGCTTACAGCCAGCAAACCCTTGTGAAAGCTTAGCGCTGAGGTAAAAACATCCTCGTGAAGTTTTAAAGGGAAGCTCAGTTCACTAGGATAGTCTATGCCCGCTTGCGTGGCAAAAAGAGCTGTGTGCAAGGTTCCAAGTCCGGCACTTGCCTGAGAACCCAGCATGACGCCTTTATTTGCCTTAAGGGCAAGCCCCAACATCTTTTGCGACTCACTGTAACCTGTCCGGGCTGTTTTGATGTTCAAAATATCAAAGGTGTCAAAGTCCAGTTCACGTTCTAAATCTAAGAGGCTAAAGCAAGAATCATCGGCAATGATAGGCAGGACATTTTCTGATTTAAGCCTGGCCCTCGCCTTTAATTGCCTGACAGGCAAGGGTTCTTCGACATAGGCTATACCCAGCTTAGCTAAGCGTTCTAAGTCTTTGGCAGCGGTCTTGCTATCTAAGCCTTCATTGGCATCTGCATAAAGAATGACATCTTCACCTGAGAATTCACTCTGAAGTGCTTTGATCACTGCTTCATCGTGCGCGGCGTTACGCCCAACCTTGATTTTAAAAACACTGACGCCGCTTTCAAAGATAGTTCTCGCTTCTGCCAGCATGGTGTCAAAATCGCTGATGCCAAGGATGAAACTGGCGCGCAGGTTTTGATGGGGGCCAGCCGTATCAAACAGAGTTTCCCCGTTAAGTTTGGCGCGTAAATCGTGCAGAGCAATGTCAAGTGCGCCCCTTGCCGTTTGATTATTGGCAACGCTGTGGAAGGCCTCCCAAAGGGCAGTCTCATTAAAAGCATCCTCACCAAGGAGTTTGGGGGCAAGGTGATCTTTAATAATAACTTCGATACTTTCGGGAGTTTCACCGTAGATGCTTGGGCGGGCAGGGGCCTCGGCAATGCCAAAAACGCTCCCCGCTTCAACTTTTACCAGGGCATGCTCGAGCCTGGCTAATTTACTGGACTTTCCCCAGCTAAGACTGCCTTTCATCGGCAAGCTGATGCGTTTGGTTGCGATGCGGGTGATTTCGCTCATAGCCAATCCTGAATGTTCTGACTCACTTCGTCAATGCCGAGCTGACTGGTATCCAGATAGAGCAACTGGTTATCATCCAGATGCGTTTTCAAATAGCCTGCGGCCTGTTCAGCGTGGTAGTTTTGCACCTCAGTAGCAATGATTTTGACAGCATTGAGCAAGGCCGTTTCATCACTTGTGGCTTGTAACTCTAGTAGTGGCCCTAAACCAAAAGTTTCAAGTGCTCCGGGGATAGCCTCGAGCTTTTCTTTAAAGTCAGCATCTGAAAGAGCTAACTGGGTACTATCAAAGGCGTCTTGTCGCCCAAGCATTCTTTTTAGCCTGACTAGGGGTGGGGCATATAAAAAGATAAAGCGGGCACCGTGAAAGGTTTCCAGAGCACCCTGACACTCCTCGAGGCCACGAATATTATCAAAGACCACTGCCGTTTGGGGTAGATCATTAGCTTCCAGATAGAGTTTCAAGGCATGAATCACGCCTGTGTGGTACTTCTTGCGGTAAGCAGCCGTTAGGGCGAAACGCTCCACACGGTCTTTAACAGGTCTGACTTCCTGTCCGGTATCTGCCAGCATTTCAGGAATGATAATCTGGTCGGTTAGTTCCCGGCGATTGGGCAGCAGTTGTAAGCTGGACTGATTTTTAAACAGGGTCTCGAGCGTGCTGCTTTTGCCGACAGCGGTTTGACCAACGATAAAAATAATGTTCATAAGTTTTTAAAGCGTTGTGAAGCCTCGTGAAGCGCTTCATCAGTTTTACAAAAGGCAAAACGCACCAGATGCTTGGCCAGGTGTTTATGTTCAGGAGCATAAAACGCACTGGGTGGAATGGCAACCACGCCAATACGTTTGGGCAGGTCATAGCAAAGCTCGAGGTCATCTTTATAGCCAAGCTCTGAGCTATCAGCCACAATAAAATAGCTGCCTTTAGGCACTAAGGGTTTGAAGGGCGTATCTTTTAAACCTTGGAGTAAAATATCGCGTTTGTTTTGAAACTGCTGGGCAAGGTCTGCAAAATAACTATCTCCCGGTTGATGTGCCTGTTTAAGTGCAACCGCTGAGGCAAGCTGCAAGGGTGTGGCCACCGTGAAAGGAATCCACTGATGCGCCATGCGCACCGCCTTGACCAGTTCGGCAGGGCCAACCACATAGCCAATTTTCCAGCCTGTCACCGAAAAAGTCTTGCCAATTGAGGCCACTGTCAGGGTGCGTTCAAAACCACCAGGACGGCTCGAGGCTGAGACAAAAGGCGTAAAAGCAATATATTCATACGCCTCATCACTGACAATTAAAGTGTCAAACTCGGTCGCCAGCGCAATTATTTTATCGAGTTCTTCAGCGGAAAAAACTTTGCCTGTTGGGTTGTTAGGAGAGTTGATGATGATGGCTTTGGTTTTATTGGAAAAGGCAGCGCGCAGTTCATCAAAGTCAATGAGCCATTCTCCATTTGCCTGGGGGTGCATGGGCACATAGACCGGGATGCCACCGGCCATAATCACATCGGCAGGGTAGGCGTCGTAGAAAGGCTCGAGCAAAACCACTTCATCACCCGGATTAACAAAGGCCTGTGTAATCGCAAATAGTCCCTCGGTTGCCCCAACCGTAATTTGCACATTAGCAACAGGCTCGAGTACCTCACCCGTTAGTTTTGACTTGATCTCAGCAACGGTTTTTGCTAAAGCTGGTAAACCCGGTAACGGAGGATACTGCTGATATTCATCAGCGGCGGCGCGGTAAGCATCCATGATGAGCTTGGGCGGGTCAAAATCAGGAAAGCCCTGCCCGAGATTGACGGCATTATTTTCTAAAGCAAGGCGGGTGAAGGTGGCAAAAACGGTTTCGCCAAAACTGCTGATTCGCTGGCTTGCCCAGGGGTGCGCTGACATAAGAAAGTAGTATACCGAGAATGATTAGGTCTGTTAGTAACTGCTTTTGAAGAAGGGGAGTATCCAGGCCCTTGGGGCCAGATCATAAGAGAGCTTGGCAAGGTCTTGGCCCGGGTCAAGATAAAGCTGACTGGGGCGACCATTTAAGCTGACATAGGCTTCGGCAAAGACTGAAATATCATCTCCGGTACTTTTCTCGAACCCGTCACGCAAAAAATGGGCAAACTGTAAAATCATATCCGCCTGAAAACTCATCTGTTTTTGTTGCTGAGGACTCAAATATTCGCTGGGAAAAACGAGCCAGTTTTCACCTGTATCATTATTCTTTAGCGTAAAAAGTACCTGCCCCGTTTTTTCAGCCAGCATAACGCGCCAGGAGAAACGGTAACCTTCTTCTGTCCAGAGAACATTGCCAGGATAGGCAAAATGGCGCAGGCACAGACCGATCTGAAACATAAAAAAGAATCCAAGAAGTATTGAGCTAATGAGTGGTAACCTGGCTGCAGCTCGTGACGGATAAGTTCTGACCTGCTTTGGGGACAAAAAGGGGAGAACCCTGGTTAACCTTAGGACATCCCTTTCATCAAAAAAGATAAGCGTACTAACCAGCATAATCCAGGGAAACATGCCTATAGGAAAAACTAAGGCAGTCAAAATATGAAAGGCAATCACTGCCAGATAGGCAAAAGGGCGGGTTTTTCGCCAGAACAGCAAGAAGGGGATGCAGAGGTCATAAAGCATGCCTGCCCAGCTCATGAGGAGCGCTACCCAAAAGAAATCAAAAAAGCCACCTATCAGAGCTAGGTCAGTATTGGCCCTAAGCCAGATGCGTAGCGGTTGTGCCTGAAAGAGCCAGTCAGGGTTAAGTTTGGCAATGCCTGCAAAAAAATAAACCAGGGCAAGCTGCAATTTGATGATTTGATGGGTCCAGAGCGGCACAGTGTTTGCGGCTCGAGTCCGCCCCAAACATGCATCTAAGGAAAGGCTTTTATGCGGCGGTAAAAAGATAAGTAAAAAACTAAGCAGAGAAACGAAATAGTAGTGGTTCAGATAAAAACTTTTATCAAGCAGTTCTAAATAGCTGAAAAGCAGGAAAAAACCAATTATGGAAATGCGGTAGTAAAGTCCAAGGGTTATGAGCAGCGTGCTCACCAGCATAAGCGCAAAAACCAGGTACATGCCAAAGGCCGGTAGGGGTTTGACCCAGCCAAAGCCAAAATAAGTAAAGTGAACCTGCGGTACTAGATAAAACTCATTGACCCAGCCCATCGCCAGAAAGCGCACTGTGCTGATAAACATAAGCAGGCCAAAAGCCATGCGAAACAGGGCCAAGGGCAGGCTCGAGCCCTGCCTTTCTAACCCTGCTAAGTTTAGTCTGGGTAAGGTTTTAACAGCGCCAGGATTGAGCAAAGTTAGTCACCATCAGCGTCATTAAAGGTAACGGTAATGCCTAACTGATTGGCTGCATCAACAGAAGTGAGGACCAGTGCATTTTTTAAGACATTAAATATCTGGCTGACGCGCTCAGGGTTATTAACAACGGCATCTTCCAGGCTGCCCAGGTCTTGCAGGGCTTCACGGGCAGCGTCAAGCTGATCAATGATCTGACTGGCAAGTAAACCCTGGTCCATAGAGTCAAGATAATCATCGATACCCAGACCATTTGCGCCTGTAAAAAGGCTGATTGCGCCCTCTAAGTTTGCCACAATGCGCTCGCTCGAGCTCTGACTCAGATAGGCTTCAGCGGTTTCGGGTCGGGCTGTTCCCCCTGCTTCGGTGCCGCCCAGCGGTGTCGCTAGTTTTTCACGGTTGATTTGCTCGAGCAGACTAATCAGCTGATTCATAGTCATATTGATAGAACCCTTGGTGGAGCCGTCAGCACCATCGGCAGCGGCAAATTTGCTGGCGTAGTCCTGTGCAGTGGGTGACCAGTACGCCACAAGCTCTTGGGCTTTAGCAGAAAGGTTTTGCGCAAGCGCCAGCAGAAATTGTCGCTGGCGTTCGTTTTGCAACTGGTTTAAAACAGCGTCATTGCCCTGTTCACTAAACAAGAGCAGTTCGGCAGCCGCTAGACCCTTCATACTCGAGCCCTGCGACTCGATAAAAGCTGAGCTTAGTTCGGTGTCACTGTTAATCGCGTTGGCTATTTGGGTGAGATTGGGTCGCTTGTTGATTTGATTGTGTAAAATCATGATCTCGAGCCCACCAAACTGAAAGAGTTCACAGTGTGCCCAGCTGCTGCCAGCCGTTTTCCAGGCAGCCTGAGCTGTCTCGAGCTTGGCTAAATTAGCTGAGCTAGCGAGTCTTTCGGTGGCTTCTTCAAAGGCTATAGCAGCCTGAACAAAGCGTTCATGACAGGGTAAAACGACATTCAAGGCAATGTTTTCCAGCATGGCATGACGGTCAAAACCGCTTTGCGCATGGCTCAGGCTGACTATTAATAAACATAAAAATAAGGGTATGCGGATTTTCATAGGGGGTCCTTTGTTTACAGGGAAGACAAGAAACGAAGCAGCTTATCGCGCTCGAGCTTATCTAGGTTCATAAAATTATGCCTGGCTGTCTCTGCTTCGCCCCCATGCCAGAGAATTGCCTCTTCCAGGTTGCGAGCGCGACCATCATGCAGGTAGTAGCTATGGCCATTGACAGTTTGAAACAGCCCAACACCCCAGAGGGGAGGGGTGCGCCACTCGCTACCACTTGCCTGAAAATCACCCAGTTTATCGGCAAGTCTTTCGCCCATATCATGGAGTAGCAAGTCGGTATAAGGGTGAATGGTTTGCTGAGAAAGGGCTGGAATAGTGGGGTGAATGCCGGTTTTTAACGTGTCAAGGTGGCAGCCAGAACAACCAGCGCTACCAAAGAGTTGTTGACCCTGAATAACATCAGGGTTGTCAAAGTCACGCTGAGCAGGCACAGACAGCGAACTCGAGTAAAGCACCACCTTTAAAAAGTCATCAGCAATAATTTCGCTCTCGCCCTCGAGGTTACTGCCACTCAGTGCACTGAGGCAGTCGACCTGAGCAAGAGCACAGCCTTCTTCCGGGAAAATGGGCGACGTAATGCCAATATCACCAGAGAAAGCTGCCGCGGTTTGCTGCAAGATGCTGGGTTGCTCAGCTTTCCAGCCAAAACGCCCCAGCGTCATGCGGTTATTCAGCACATCCCAGACCCAGTTGGGTCGGCCTGATATGCCGTCGCCGTTTTGGTCATTAGGGTCAGCCTGAGCCATGATCGTTTCTTCAGCGAGTGCCTCTAAAAGACCAAGCCCGATCATCTGATTCGCGACTCGAGCCGACAGTGCGGTGTCCGGGTGCAGGTCGCCGTAAGCCAGATTTTCTAAATGCAGACTGGGTTTGCGCAGACTGTAGCTCGAGCCGTCCGGGTACGTACCAGCAAGTTCTTCATAAGTAATGATCAGATCGCCCTCTTTGGCAACACCTCCTATGGCTTCAGGTTGAAATTGCAGGCCGTAGTTCGGGTCTGGCAGGCGGCTACCATGGATATCTTTTTCCGGGATGCCCAGACGTACCAGCAAGCCCGTAGGCATTTCTCCATCAAACTCGGGTGGTCGACCGCGACCATCTTTAAAATGACAGCCAGCACAAGAACGAGCATTAAATAGAGGGCCAAGGCCGTCACGAGCAGTTGTTGAGGAAGGCGCCGTGACCCAATTTTGATTAAAAAAGGAGTTGCCGACAAAAAAGAATAGCTCCTGGCTGCGCTCGAGTCCGGGTATGGGCTGACCAAAAGCATTCGGGGTCGTATTAAAAATGCTAGCTTGTCCGCCTAAAAGTTCATGGCGATCAGACGGTTGAGCTTTGACATAAAGCAAGGGTAAGCCAATCAACAAGAGGCTGAGTAGCAGATAAAGGCTTGAGATTAATAGAGAATTCTTACGCATAGGCATCCAGAAGAGGTGGGTTTACACCAGGTCTTTGCAGTATAGAAATTATTCGGGTAGGGCGGTGTTAATACTTAGACCAAGGGTGCTGCCTACCAGAGCAAAGCTGTCACCCAAATCTAAAAGGCTCGAGACCAGATCAAAAATCTGGGGACGGGTTTCTGACTTGATAATTGCCTGATCAAAGGGTGCGGGAAGGGCTTTTGCCTGAGTTTCTGCTGCGCCCAAGTTGGCAAGCACAGCGGCATTTAAGTCAGGGTCAAGACTGGCAACCACGTCACTCAGGCTCGAGCCCGAGACAACGCTGCCATCAACTCGAGTGTAGCTACCTGTGTAAACATTTTTTATGCCAAGAAAGTTCGTGACAATGTCGCGGTGGGTGTTGTCGCTAAAGCAGGAGTGCTCATCTTCCTGATCCTGATTGTCAAAGGCTGTAAAAATACGCTCACCTGCCAGTTCAGATTTGGACAGCACTCCCAAGCTTGTGAGCATATTTGTCAGTGCCACATCAGGGTCTAGGGCTAAAAACTCATGGCGATAATTATCGCTGGTAGCGGGGTTCCAGGCTTCGGTTAGATAACTTAGGTTATCAATCAGCAAGTCAGTGGCAGCCTGCAGATACGCAGCGCGTCTAGCTGCATTTGGGGCGGTGGTGTAATCGCTATAGGGGCGATTGCCTGGGCCGTCTGCGCTAAAGTCCTGGCCCCAGAGCAAAAACTCAATGGCATGATAGCCAGCCGAGATATTTTCTTCGGCACCTTGCTCATTCAGTGAACTCAGCAGGTTTTTAGTGATCTCAGGATAGTCACTGACATTATTAATGATGCCACTATTCGCTGTACCCTCAACATAATCGATATAAGCTTCGTCAAGCGGCCAGGCATTGATAAGTCCTTCGGGGCCCTCAGCATCATCAATGGGGCCACCATAAAAACGAAAGGCTTCTGACTGACCATAGGGTTCGCGGGCTGCCAGCCAGGCGTTTCTGGCGGTTTGCAAGCCAGGTTCACTGGGCGCAGCTAAAAAGTCTTTGATGGCACTTTGTAAGTCCTTTGCCAGCATCAGACTGTCCTGATAGGTGGCAAAAACAATATCGGCATAGGTTTGCAGGGCGGCTTGCTTGAGATCTTGCGCAAGGCCAATGGAGATAAGTAGAGCCAGAAGGCTCGAGACCAGACGTTTCATAACAACTCCTTGGTTGGGTTCGCTAGCGATGTCTAATCCCAAGTAATTTAGTCGGGATTACCTTAGGCATAGTACCCAACCCTGTCGGCCCTGTCAATACCCGAGTAATTTAGTCGGAATTATTCCGAAATAGCGCTATTCTAAAGGAATAAGTTCGGCCCTGGCGTTGCCATCTGCTAGCTCGAGCCTTGCCATAGACACTGGTCTTGAAAAGCGTTTGGGACCACAGCTTCCTGGATTTAAGTAAAGGATGCCCTCTTTTTCTTCAAGTTTAGGAATATGCGAGTGCCCGGAAATAATGACCTTAAAACCACCTTTGACCGGGTCAATATCCAAATCGAGATGTCCGTGATAGATAAAGATGGCGACACCTTCAAGCTCGAGTGCTTCGGTCAAAGGAAATTTGCTTGCCCATGCACCGTAGTCAACATTGCCCCGTACTACCTTGACGGGGGCGATTTGCTCGAGTCGCCCAATGATGCCGTCTGCCCCCACATCGCCCGCATGAATGATGAGATCAGAACCATCGAGTCTTTTTATGACCTCAGGGCGGAGTTGCCCATGCGTATCTGAAATGACACCGATTCGTTTCATACTTTGGTTAGAAGATAGTCTCTCTCAAGTGCTCTATCATGAATTATAATGACCCATACGGAAGCTACCATGACCTCTACCACCATGACCTCTACCTTAGCAAATTCAGAAGACCGGAATTGGGCAGTGCTGGCGCATTTGTCGTCGCTGGTGAATCTGCTTGGTATTCCTAGTCCGTTAGGGCCGCTGGTCGTCTGGCTGATTAAGAAAAACGAAAGCCCCTTTGCCGCACAGGCAGCTAAATCATCCCTAAACTTTGCGCTTTCTGTCTGGATTTATTCGGTAGCCTTTTTGGTGCTGGCTATTCTGGGTTTTGTGGGCAGCATTCAAACAGGCTTTACCCTATCCCTACTTTGCCTTTTTGCCTGGATAGGGCTCATTTTGTGCTCTATGATTTTTTCGATTATTGGCGCAGTTAAAGCCTCGAGTGGCGAAAGCTACAACTATCCCTTTGTGATCGAACTACTTAAGTAGGGTTTAATAAGCTCTATCTACCGCAACATCGCGTCTAGCTGCAAAAATGGTTACGGTGAAGCCTGTTATGACATCAGCAAGAGACATCAGGGTTAAGATCAGGAACACGGCATTGCCTGCGTAGCGCACCAGAATGAACTCGAGTAAATAAAGTACAAAAACAATCAGCGAAAAGCTGTGGTCAAGCACTGACTCGACCGAGGTTCGGGTGGATTTGATGACTTCAACGGTTAGAAAAACAACGCCCAAAATCAGGAATAAATGTCCAACCGTAAAAATAAATTCGCTGCCAGAAATCAGAAAACTGCGAAACATGACCTGTTCCAAAACATTAGGAGCGAAAAGACCGAAAAGATTGTAAATAATCAGAGGGTAAATAAGGGTTGGAATGCGTGCCATCATGGGGTCAGCTTATCGTGAGAGATAATAGTGCCACAAGAGTTTGGCTGCTAAAGAGCGGTAGGGTTGCCAGTTTTCAGCGATGCTTTCCAAGTCATCCTGACTGGGTTTTTCGGTCAGACCCCTTAGATACTGATAGGCACTCGCCAGCGCAATATCCCCTTTAGGCCAGATATTTGGGCGCCCCAGTGCCATAAGCAAATAAATATCAGCAGTCCAGCGACCTATGCCTTTAAGTTTGGTGAGTTCGGCTCTGGCCTCTGCGTCGTTTAAAAGCTCGAGCCCCTCCAGATTAAGCTCATCTTCAAGTAGTGCTGTTGCCAGAATGCGCCCATAACGAGTCTTTTGTCTGCTAAAACCGATTTGTTTTAGAGCCGCGTCATCCAGCATTAAAAAGGGGGCTGGCTCAACCGCAATAGTTTGCTCGAGCCTTTTAAAGGCTGCTTTGGCTGAGGCCAGGGAAACCTGCTGTTCCAAGATAATGTGCAGCAAAGTGGCAAAACCAGTTGCGCGTTGCCAGAGAGGGGGTTCACCGTAGTGCTCCAGAACAAAAGCAAAATAGTCAAACTGGGAAAGTTGCTCGAGACCCTGCCCAATTTCGGTTTCGGTCATAGAACCTGAGGGTAAAGCTTAAGGCTCATCAGGCGACCAGAGCTACGGATTTGGAGGCTTCACGCAGCTGTTCAATATCGCGCATAGGGGGTTGCCCAAAGAGACGCTTGTACTCCCGGTTAAAGTGAGAGGCATCTTCGTAGCCTACCTTAAACCCGGCACTTGCGGCGTCTAGCTGTTCACTGAGCATGAGCCTGCGCGCTTCCTGAAGGCGTAGGCGCTTTTGAAATTGCAACGGACTCATGGCTGTGACGGCTTTAAACTGATGATGAAAACTCGAGACACTCATGCTTAAGTCGCTGGCAATAAGTTCAATGCTCAAGGTTTTGTCATAATCTTTGCGAATGCGCTCAATGGCTCTGGCCATGCGGTGGCTATGCCCACCCAGAGTTGCCATCTGCCGCAGTCTTTCACCTTGCTCGCTTCGCAAAAGCCGAAAGATAATTTCACGCTTGATAAGGGGAGCAAGAAAAGCCGCTTCACTGGGTGTATCTAGCAGCCTGACCAATCTTAGAACTGCGTCCAGCAGGCCCAGATCTAAGGCACTTACATTAAAGGCTCTGACGCTTGACTGAGGTTGCGAAGCGTGTCCTGCTTCGACCATGACTGAACTGATAAGCTTAGGCTCGAGCTCGAGCCTAAGACTAAGAAAGGGTTCGTCAGATGAAGCGTAGGTGATTTGACTCATGATTGGCAACTCTGAGGTCACCAGAAGATAGTGGGCCGTGTCATAAGAGTAGCGTTCATCAGCCAGAAAAATATCTTTGCTACCCTGCGCAACCAGACAAAAGCCCGTGGTGGAAATGCTGAACAGTTTGCTGGATCTTGACCTTCGGTGCAAATGCAAACCCTCGAGTGGCTCGCTGCGACCATCTTCAGGGAGGGCTGCTGAAATGCGTTTGGCTAATTCCTCAACAGGCATATGCTGTGTTTTATTCTCCAGGGTCATACGATTACTATACTCGATGCTTGTACAAGTCTCCTGCAACTTTGCAGGATTGTTCAATGATTCCCGAGAATCGTTCTACCTGCCTGCAAAGCTGTCAAGTCATAATTGGGTGATTAAGCAGAGGTCTAAGCGAAAAGGAGACGGAATTATGGAGAAACGTATTTTAGGTAAGAATCTTGAAGTATCAGCCCTGGGGCTTGGTTGTATGCGTATGAGTTTTGGGGACGCCCCCATAGGAAGCAAAGAAGAAATGATTGACTTCTTACACAAATCAGTTGAACGAGGCGTAAACTTTTTTGATACCGCAGAAGTTTACGGCCCTTTTACCAATGAAGAGCTGGTAGGTGAAGCCCTCGAGCCCTTCAAAGATCAGGTGGTTATAGCAACCAAATTTGGCTTTAAACATGATGGTGATAAAGGTCCTTTACCTGGGGTGGGTTTAGATAGCCGACCCGAACAAATCAAACGTGTTGCCGAAGCCTCCCTTAAAAGACTCAGGGTAGATGCCATTGACCTTTTTTACCAGCACCGCCCTGACCCCAATGTACCGATTGAAGAGGTTGCAGGTGCGGTTAAAGAACTCATTGAAGAAGGAAAGGTCAAACACTTTGGGCTTTCTGAGTCAGATGCCGAGACGATCCGCCGGGCGCATGCCGTTCAACCTGTTACTGCTCTGCAAAGTGAATACTCTATCTGGTGGACACCCATAGAAGACAATGGTGTACTGGCTGCCTGCGAGGAACTTGGTATTGGTCTGGTACCCTATAGCCCTTTGGGTCGAGGCTATCTGACTGGAAAAATCGACAAAAACCAAAAGTTTGCCGATAACGACATCCGCAGTCGTAACCCACGCTTTACCCCTGAAGCAATTGATGCCAATCAAGCTGTGGTTGACTTACTGGATAGAATAGGTCAAGAAAAAGATGCCACCCCAGCGCAAGTTGCCCTGGCCTGGCTCTTGGCACAAAAACCCTGGATTGTACCCATTCCCGGTTCAAGGAAGCTCGAGCGTCTTGATGAGAATCTTGGAGCTGTCAATGTCAAGCTGACGCAAGCCGACCTAGACGAGATTAGAAGGGCTATGTTAAAGATAACCGTTGTGGGTGACCGCTACTAAGTACCTCCAAGCTGAAAATCAAGGATTTTCAGCTAGCGTGAAGCGGTTATGGACCG
>JAGQHN010000140.1 GCA_020431825.1 Trueperaceae bacterium
TAAGCAGGGCACGCCGCCCTTTTTCAACTCATACACCAGAAATGAATATATCTCCTTAGCGATTCCTCTAGTAATGTTAGAGCAACCCACTTATTTCGAGTCAGGCTAAGTTTCAAAATTATACTCAAACTTACTTTTATAAACATTTAAAACCTAAGCTCGAGCCTTCCACACTTCTCCTACCCAGTTGCTCTATAAATTCCCTTATGCTTCAGGCACTAAGCAAAACCATTTCACCTCTCATCACTGAGCATTTACCCGAAATTAGGTAGCTTGCCAAGCAAAATCAGGTTGCCAGGCTCGAGCTGTTTGGTTCTGCTGTACATAATGATTTAACTGAGACAAATGATGACGCCTTTTTCACCGAGCAAGGGTACCGAGTCTTACGCTTTTGGAACTCCGAGATCAACAGAAATCTTGCAGGTGTTTTGCAAGTCATTGGTGAGGCAGTGAGCAGTTCACCCTCACCCTAGCCCTCTCCCATCCAGGAGAGGGAATCATTTATCTCTTTCCCCCTATATGGGGGAAGGTCGGGATGGGGGTCAAACCCATCACAACATAAACTTCCTTTTCTCGTAGTTATAGTGACTCACTACAACCAAAAAGGAGTCAAATCATGCCCCTACCCCGCAAAGTCTTAGGTCGTACCGGTTTAGAAGTAACGCAGTTAGGCTTCGGTGCTATGGAGGTGCGCGGTCAGCGTATCTGGAACGGTCGCCCCTGCACCGACGAGCAAGCAAAGACGATTTTGAATGCTGTCGTAGACGCTGGTATTAATTTTATAGATACCTCGAGTGACTATGGTAAAAGCGAACTCTACATTGGGCGGCACCTGGCCCATAGGCGAAATGAGTTTCACTTGGCGACCAAATGTGGTTGTCACATGCAGTTTGCTGGCGATCATGATGAAACACCTCATGTCTGGACCCGTAGCAACCTGATGCGAAATCTGGCTGACTCTCTACTTAAAATGCAGGTTGACCAGATTGATCTTATGCAACTGCACAACGCCACTGTTAAAGACTGTGAAGACAATAAGCTGGTAGACGTTCTCCAGGAAATGAAGGCGTCAGGTGTGGTCAAATTTATTGGCAGCTCTGCTGTATCACCGAGTCTATCTACCTTTATTGATTGGGGCGTGTTCGATGTCTTTCAGATACCCTACTCTGCCCTCGAGCGCAAACATGAAAACCTCATAACGAGAGCTGCCGAGGCAGGTGCGGGCATTATCATTCGGGGTGGCGTCGCCAAAGGTGAGCCCGGGCAAGGGCTAGGCCTAGAGGACAAGTGGCGCATTTTTGAAAAGGCAAGGTTACAGGAACTGCTCGAGCCCGGTGAAACCCCAACCGCCTTCTTACTGCGTTTTACCCTGAGTCACCCTCACTGCCATACCACCATCGTTGGCACCATGAACCCTGAACATCTCAAGGCGAATATTGCTGTCGCCGAGAAAGGCCCCTTAGCTGCCGATGTTTATGCTGAGGCAAAGCGCCGTCTGGATGAAGTTGGGGAGGTTCCTGAAGCCTAAGTATCCCAAACGGCGTGACTTATAAGAATGACAACTGGATTAGGCCATTTGTAGTCATTGTGCAGGCGCTGGGCACGCATAACAGAGATGTGCAAACCGTAGTCATCCTGTGTCCAGCTGCCTTTGGGATTAACCTCGGGGCGGTACTCGAGCACCTCTCCTGACTGCCCTAAAAGCTCTACTTCCGTTTTCTCGGTTGCCCGAATCGTTCTTAAGGTAATGACCTTGCGCTCAGCTCTCGGCCAGGGTTTACCCGTAATGATGGCATAAACCGTATCGCCTTTAGCGGTAAACCAGGCATCATGATCTAGCGTCAGGCGTTCACGTATGGTGGGCAGAGGCACAGTGTCATAAACCGCTTCTCGATTTACAAATAACCAGAGGGCAAGTTCCTGTAAGCGGTCGGTCTGCTCTACAGGCAATTCACCATTAGGTTTAGGACCAACATTCATAAGCAGGTTGCCGCCTTTTGCCCTTGTCTCTATGAGCATATTTATGAGCTGGATTCCTGACTTATAGCTTTCATGCGTAGGTTTATAAGCCCACTGTGTACCCAGCGTAAAACAAGCTTCCCAGGGCGCGGGCAAAGGGGTATCTGGAATGGTTTGCTCGGGTGTTGCCATGTCTCCCCTGGTCACTACGGTTTGCGACGAGAGTTCCCAGGTGAGTTGCTTGAGACCTTCCGCTTCTCCATCAAAGAACATGACGTCTATTGGTCCATAATTCGTTAAAAGTTCTGTGACCTGAGCCTTGTTATGAGCCATAAGTTCAGGATTGTGCAGTGGGTTTACCTTCTCCCCGTCACGGCTTACAGCATGACCCTGCTTATGTAAAAGCCAGAAATCATCAGGTGAGAAGTAAAAACCAATCGCTATGTTCCAGCGGCGAAAGGCCTCCACAATTTCTTTAGTAATGTCTTTGCTATAAGGCGTCTGCGTGATGTTAAAAGGGCTTGTCTCTGTAGCAAACATGCAAAAGCCACTGTGATGTTTGGTAGTAAAAACCACATAGCGCATACCTGCTAACTTAGCAAGTCTGGCCCATTCATCGGGGTCAAAACGTGTTGGTTTAAAGGTCTTAGGCAAATCATGTATAAAACGGTTTAGGTAGTCCGCTGAAGCGCCAACCATCGAATGACTGATGACTGAACCCAACTGAGCGTCTAAGCTCCAGTGAATAAACAGCCCCAAACCAAGGCTCGAGAACCACCGAGCCCTGGCTGGGTCATTGCCTGACTGCCGTGCGGACTCAGTATATTTGCCAGCAACACCCGGCGTTTCTGTTAGGCTGGCTCCCTTTTTTACTGGCATAAGAGTTTAGCCACAACCAGATCTTCAAGTGCCAGTCCTACCGACTTAAACAGAGTAATACGCATGGGGTTTTGCCGACCTGCCTGCTCACTAACTACCTCAGCGAGATCACCGTAAACCAGGCCCCATGACCAGCCCTGAGCTTCAGCCTGAATCAAATCACCCGCTTCAACCTCGCAGGCTTTAAGATCATCTACAAAGATATCAGCTCGTTTAATCGTTTCCGCATCAGCCTCTGCCATTTCAGGTATAAAGGCACCAACCAGATCAACATGCTGCCCGGGTTTTAGCCATTCCCCCTTGAGGATGGGTTGGCGGGCAGTTGTCGCCATAGAAATAACATCGGCCCGTTTGACAGCACTTTCAAGGTCACTGGCTAGCTCGAGCTTTGCGTCCAGGTGCGCTAAGGACTCGAGCACCTTCTGTGCCTTCTCCTGACTGCGCCCCCAAAGCAGAATCCGCTCATAGTTCCGTACCTGAGCATGAGCCTCAGCCATCCACGGCGCTAAAGCCCCTGTACCAATCACCAGCAAGGTTTTGGCCTGAACAGCTGCCAGATGCTTGGCAGCCACAGCCGAAACGGCTGAGGTACGGAACTTAGTGAGTAACGAGGCATTGCAGGCAAGCGCTGGTTTGCCACTCGGCTCAAACAGCGTATACCAGGCATGAATGCTGGGCAAACCTTTGCCCGGGTTATCAGGCAAAACCGAAACCTGCTTCACCCCAAACCAGCCCTCCTCATCGGCACAGGGCATGGTTAGGTAAGTGCCACCGGGCACACTTATAGGTACCCGCTCAGGGTTTTTGAAAAACCCTGGCTGATTGGCTTTTTGCTTAAAGGCATCTTCCAGAGCGCTCAGGACCTGTTGCCAGTTCAAGCTTGCTTTAATTTGCTCATCACTTAAAATGTTCATGTCTACTTCCCAGAAATTAGAATGAATTTCCCTCTGATTTACCGTGAACCCCTAAAAATGCTTTGGTGCAATACTACTAGCTTACCTTTTTCTAAAACGCTGGGAAAGTTGAGCTAGTTCTGGAAGTTTAAGCCAGAGGGCCATTGCCAAATAGACAAGGTATAGACAGAGAGCCCCCAGAATGACTCGAGTCAGATTCATAAGCCAGGTCTGAGCTAAAGGTAGGAAAGAAAGCAGACCCCAGCTAAGCAGCGCCGCCACCGCAAGTGCAAAGAGTATCTTGAGACCATGACGCATAAACGCTGGTAAGTCTAGACCTTCACGTCGACCCACCAAAATCAGCATGGTAAACAGCTGCAACCAGGCAACCACAGCTGTCGCCAGAGAAAGCCCGGCAATGCCTAAAAAGGGCGTCAGCAGATAGTAAAGCAAACCCTGCAAGCTCAAAAAGATAAAAGTCAGAACAATAGGCGTACGTACCCGCTGGCGCACATAGAAACTGCGTATCAGGAGGTTATTTAGACCCAGAGGCCAGATAGCCAAGCCCAAAGGAAAAAGGGCCTGCACCGAGGCACTGAGGGTAGCAGGGTCAGCACCGTCGCGCCCTAACAGCGTAAACCAGTTAAACACCGTTTCTACCGCAGGGCTTGCCAGCAGCATGAGTAAAAGTCCGGCAGGGGCACTCAAAAAACTAATGAATTTAAGCCCGTTCAGCAAGATATCAGCAAAGGACTCGGGAGCTTCTTTAATGGTGCCACTCAGCCTCGAGTAATAGGCCAGCGCCGGTGAAACGCCAAAAAGCCCCAGCGCCAGACTTAGAAACAAGTCGGCATTTTGAAAACCCGTCACACTACCTTGCGGCAAGGTATCGAGGATATTGGTAGTAACAACATTCAAGACTTGCCGCCCGCTCGTCGTAACGGCAAAAGGCACCATCAGCAGTAAAACCGCACCCAGTTGCGGATGCCAGACACCTCTGATAGCCGCCACATAGTTTCCCTGAAATAGCGCCGGGAGTTGCACCAGTAATTGCACAACCCCGCCCAACACAAAACCCCAGGCCAGAATGGTGGTGCTTTGGGGATAAAGCAGCATAAGAATAATAGCAACAAGGTTAAGGGCCACTGGTGCCCAGGCAGGTGCAAAAAATTCCTCTTCGGCATTGAGTATGCCCATGGCCCAGGCCGATAGCGAAACCGCCATCAGAAAAGGAAAAACGATGCGGGTTAGCGTAATGGTCAGGTCTCTATCGACATTTCCACCTTTTGCCAGAAGCAAATCAACAATAAACGGCGCAGCAAAATAGGCGAGCAGAAGCAGCAGTCCGTTGGCAATAAGCAAGATGGCCAGCAAAGCTGAGGCCAGTCGCCTTGCTTCTTTTTTGTCAAGCGATTTGTAGATAGGTATAAAGGAATTGGTTAAGGCGCCTTCTGCCAGGAGCTCGCGGAACAGATTCGGCACTCGTAAAGCCACAAAAAAAGCGTCAGTAATTTGCTTATCAAAGAGCTGAGTCAGAAGGGATTGGCGCAAAAAGCCACTGACCCTCGAGCCCAAAGTACCCACCATCAGGGTCAGAGCATTGCGGTTAGAAGAACGCTTTGGCATCTCAGCCATTTAAAGCTTTTCCATACTGTAGTTATCCATTAGCTTAAGAAACCCATTAATAAATTATCCTGATAAAAAACGGTTAAGTAAAAAGAGACTCGAGTAAAGCTTTATTAATTTGCGCCAGTGAATCAAGAATGACATCGGCCTCGGCTAATTTTTCAGGCTTCGCAGGAAAGCGGTGATCAGGCACAGCAATCACTTTCATCCCTGCGGCCTTACCTGCCATGATGCCATTGCCAGAGTCCTCTATGCAAATACAGTGCTCCGGATTTACGCCCATAAGGTCTGCGGTTTTCAAGTAGACATCAGGCCAGGGTTTGCCGCGCTCTACCTGATCAGCCGATAAAATGACTTCAAATTTACCGCTCAGTTCTTGAGATGCCGTCACGATATCGATGAGCCTGCGAATTGAACCTGAAGCCAGCCCCACCCGGAAATGGCTTTTCACCAGGTCAACAGCCTCAACCGCAGCTGGCATAAAAGGAATAGCTTCATGGTAGAGGTCAACCATAGTTTGGCCGATTTCCTCCTGCACTTCGGCAGCTGACATAGGAGGCTCGAGCCTTTTAAGCATGTACTCAACCCATTCTTTGGTACTTACCCCCATAACGGCTTCATGATCCTGGTGCGTCCAGTCTTTACCCAGCCGCGCCGCCATACGTACCCGCGCCTCATTCCAGACGGGTTCTGAATCAATCAGAATGCCATCCATGTCAAAAATGACCGCTTCAATCATGGGGTAATCGTACCTCAAGGTGTACATAAAAAGTGGAAAGTAGAAAGTGGAAAGTGAGATTTTTGCTGACAAAACCTTGAAGGCTAGCTGGTTTTACATAGCTAAGCAGCTTTCCAGTAAGCTTTAAGACATGAATTTTAAGGCAATGGTTATTGATATGGACGGGGTGCTCTGGCATGGAGATACGCCACTACCGGGTTTAAAGACCTTTTTTGACTACCTTGAGGCAAAGTCGTTACCCTTTATCCTGGCAACCAACAATGCTATGAAAATAGCTGCGGACTACACGCAAAAACTGGCTGGCTTTGGAGTAAAGGTTGCGCCGGAGCATATCCTGACCTCATCTGAAGCGGCAGCGAGCTATATTAAACATAGTTTTCCAGATGAACCCAGCATTTATGTCATGGGCGAATCTGGCTTACACCGGGCGATTAAGGCTCAGGGGTTTGAAATTTTAAGCCCTGAAGAGGTTAAAGCTGGCGCTAAAGCCAGGATTGTGGTGGGTGGGCTCATGCGCCAGGCACTAAACTATGACGTGCTGGCAATGGGCAGCCTGCTGGTGCAAGGTGGCGCAAGTTTTATAGCCACCAATTACGACTCGAGCTTTCCCAGTGAACTGGGCTTGTTACCGGGTGCCGGAGCAGTACTGTCAGTGGTTGAGCGCTCGAGTGGCGTAAGCCCAACGGTTATTGGCAAACCCAACACCATCATGTTTGAAGAGGCACTCAGGCGATTAGGAACAGCCGCCGCTGATACGGTCATGCTGGGTGACCGACTGAATACTGACATTGAGGGCGGCAAGAAAGTGGGTATGCAAACCATTCTGGTTTTATCGGGGGTCTCAAGTCTGGAAGATGTTGAACGCTCGAGTCTAAAACCCGATTACACCTTTCAAGATATTGCCGCACTGAGCAAAGCTCTGGCATAATTTACTTCTGTGCATTATCTACAGCTGGCTTTAAGAAGCAGCTTTTTTAGAAACCTTGTATCATGACCTTATGTCTAGACCCCTGTCAACCAGTGACTGGGCCGTTTTGGCTTATCTTGGTGAAGCACCTGCACACGGCTTTAAGCTGGCTTCTATCTTTGCCAAAGGTGGAGAACTAGGGCATATCTGGACGTTGCAAAAGCCCCAAGTTTACAGGGCACTCGAGCATCTTGAGAGCAGAGCACTGATCACCGCAGTCAAAGAAGAACCCGGTGATAATGGCCCGCCCCGTACCCTTTACGCTTTAACCGAACAGGGGCAAGCTCAGCTTGAAAGCTGGTTTGCTTCACCTGTTTTACGTATTCGAGATGGCCGCAGTGATCTCTTGCTCAAGCTCATTTTCATGGCAAGGCGAGATATTGACGCGCAACCTCTGTTAAAAGCACAGGAACAGCATTTTTTACAAGTTCTGGCTACTTATCAGGCAAAGCTAAATAAGGCCAGCTCTGCTGAGCGCACTGTTTTAAGGTGGCGCATTGAAATTGCACAGGCGGCTTTAGCTTTTATAAGACAAGAAATCATCTTTAAATAATCAACCAGCTCTCCTCCTAAACCAAAGGTATTGATTTTTAGCCTTTAAGTAGTTACAGTGTAACTAAAGGAAGGATCTATGAAACGCATTTTAGTTGCAGTTTTTATACTTAGTTCAGGCGGCTTAAGCTTGGCTCAGGAGCTTACCGTTTTTGCAGCCTCGAGCCTGACCGAAGCTTTTAGCGATATTGCTCGAGCCTTTGAAGCACAGCATGACGGCGTAAAGGTGCTACTAAACTTTGATGGCTCCTCAACCCTCGCTCTGCAAATTAGTCAGGGCGCCCCTGCCGATGTCTTTGCCAGTGCGAACGAGACGCAGATGGACAAACTGCTCGAGGAAGGACTTGCTGAAGCAGCTAAAATCTTTGCGCGAAATCAGCTGGTCATCATCAGTTCTGAAGACAGCAGCCTTGATTCCGTAGATGATCTGGCCCAAAAAGGTCTGCTGCTGGTGCTTGCCAGCCCTGAAGTTCCGGTGGGCAATTATGCGAGAGAAGCACTGCAAAAGCTTAATGAAGTTTACGGTGCTGATTTTGCTGAAAGGGTGCTGGCCAACCTTGTTTCTCAGGAGCCAAACGTAAGACAGGTAACTGCCAAGGTCGAGCTTGGCGAGGCCGATGCAGCCATCGTTTACACCACCGATGCCGCCGTGAATAGTCATATCAAAGTCATTGAGATACCACCTGACTCTAATGTTCTGGCGAGCTATCCCGTAGCCGTTTTGAAGGAAAGCAAGCAGCCCACACTGGCCCAGGCTTTTGTGGACTTTGTCCTATCTGAAGAAGGTCAGACTATGCTGGTGGCTCGAGGCTTTCAAACAGGAGAACAACCCTAGCAAAGTCAGTTCAAGTCGAGCCCAATCACCACCGGATCATGGTCTGATGAGCGGTAGGGACTGGCGCGAAACAGCTCGGGAGGGTTGTATTCCAGGTTGTAGTCAAGGATGCGGCTTTCATCGCTATTTATGTGCCAGATAGTAAAGCCAGTAACCTGCTCATTGAGGCTGGGACTGGCAAATGCATAATCCAGGGTACCCGCCTCACCAAAGTAAACATAACTGTAGCGCTCATTTAAGGGCAACCGCTCGTCAAGATTGATAAAGCTTTGGCTTAAGAGGGTTACCGGGTCTTCCAGACGGTAGCTGTTTAAGTCACCAATAATTAGTACATCTTCGTCACCACTTGCCTCAACCAGGCGGGTGGCGAACTCGAGGCTAGCTTCAGCCTGAGCACCCCGTCTTAGCGTCCAGCAGCCCTGTCCTTTATCGGTATCACCGGCTGCCGGGCAGCTTCCTTTAGACTTGAAATGCGCGACAATCACGGTGAACATTTCCTCACTAACCAGTTCCTGAAAAACACCTGCTACGGGCGGGCGGTCATGGATGGCTGCCTTATCACTACTTATAGACACCAGTTTGACCTTATCTGCCCGGTAGATAAATGCCTGATGAATTTGATCTGTTCCAGTGCCGCCTGGTGGGTCAGGCGAAAAGGTATAAAGTTCTGCCCCCAGATAGTTGTTCAGGGCTGAAACCAGTTGCCCCAGCGCCCTTTCGCCATTATTCTCAATTTCAATAAGCCCAAAAACGTCTGCCCTGATCGCAGCTAAGGCCGCAACCAGCTTGGCCTCTTGCCGCTCAAATTCTTCGGCGGTATCGGAGCCGCGTTCACTAAGACTGGTGAAATAGTTAAGGACATTGAAGGAGGCAACTTTGAGCCTGCCGCCAACCTCATCTGGCGCAGCCGTACGCAAATTCTGGCGTTCAAATAGGGGAAGCTGGGTAGGCTCGAGCTTATAGGCATCTAAACCATAATTCACAATGACGCCTTCTGGAAGGACGGTATCGCCCAGCCTCAGACTTTCATCTGGCAGTAAATAAGGAATGGGGTCGGGGTTTTCAATCTTGCTGGCATCATCAAGAAGAAGCTGACGTAAGGCATTGTTCTGGCTATTTTCCTGACCGTTGTTTGGGTGGTAAAGCCGACCCTCAGCCGACAGCAAAACCTGTCCGTAGTGCCCGAGATCGTAAACTTCGCTGGCACTAAGGGGCTGAGCAAACGTGACCAGCATGCCCTCATACCGTTCCCAGTCACTCAGGCTCTCGGTGGGAAACTCCGCAAGGGTTGGCTCGAGTAAACCGTAGTAGCCACATAGCTCGAGGCTTTCCAGACGGTCAAGCTGGGTTAGTTCGTTACGCTCGAGCACCTTACCTTTTACTTGCACCCTATCACCGGGCAATAGTTTTTGCTCGAACTTGGAGGGATCCAGTTTGACAAAAAGCGCATCTGAAGTGAGCGGATTCGCGTCACCTAGAGGATCCTGCAGAAAAAAGCCACCAAGGCTATCTTCGGCAAAAAAGCTACTGCTAATAACCCCCTGTACCGTCACCAGTTCACCGGCATAGGCCGAGCGCCGCTCGAGCCCCTGAATCTCTGAAATAGGAACGGTATCTGCCTGGCAGCCAGAAGTCATCTGAGCAAAGCCAGAAGCAAAACCAATAAAAACTAGGGCGATGATAAACCTGATCATGCCCTATTGTAAAAGGTTTCCGATTTTGTGTGCATGGTGAGAGGTGAATCCCGTCAGTATGGGCATTCATTGCCAGGGATACACAAAATCTGGTAAACCGTCTCTAGTGTATGGTGAAAGCTTAGACCTATGTGCTTGCCAGGGCTTAAGCCTCGAGTTCTGACTTGGGTAAAAACTCAGCGACAGGCTTTACTTCATCATCAGGAACAGAACCCGTGTCTGTCCAGGCTTCCATAGTTTCCAAGGTCATAACCGCGTGCATACTCATATCCTGTGAGCAGGTCATCTGGCAAGAAAGTCGGGCCTGACCATAGAGTTCTTTCTCTACCAGTTTGTCGTATTCTGCTTGCGTCATGGTGTCCGGTTCACCTTCCGTTATCTCGACGCGGCAGGTCGTGCACCTGGCATTGCCACCACACCGGTGACCAATACGTACACCCAACTCCTCAATCGCTAAGACAAGACGCTTATCGGCCGGAAACTCACCTGACTTACCATCAACTGTTATTTTTGGCATACTGCTCCTTTCAGTTTAGAGAAAGCTTAACGCATGACCTGAAAAGCTAACCGTAAGCTAGAGTAATCCCAGCTCCCGGTAAGCCCTTTCTGCCCCAGGATGCAGCGGAATACTCAGGCCATCCAGAACATCCTCTTTGATTAAAGTCTCGAGTAGTGGATAGGTTTCTTTTAATGTGTTAAACGACTCAATGAGCGAAGTTACAATCTGGTAGGCCGTCTCCTCTGGCAAATCTGTGGTAGTCACCAAAAAAGCCTTAACGCCAAACAAGGTTACTGCCTCATCAACCCCTGGGTAGGTGTGGGCAGGTACCGTCACAAAGGAATAGTAAGGTTCGGTACTCAGCAGGGGCATAAGCTCTGGCCCATCAATAGGAATTAGGCTAATGGGCAAACGCAAGGCTGTCGTTTGTATTGCCGCGCCCCCTATACCAATGGTAAAGAAAAAGCAGTCAAGCTGACCCTCAATCAAGAGTTCGGGGGTTTGCTTTGCCGCCTCGTAACTCGCCATTATCTGACTTTCTGAAATCTTGTAAGCTGCCAAAACTGCTCTGGCTGTATTTAAAATGCCTGAACCTTCTGGACCAAGATTAATGCGTTTGCCAACCACATCGCGCAGGCGCTTGACGCCACTGTCCTGACGGCAAACTAAGTGTAGTGGTTCTGCATGCAGTCCCATAAGGGCGCGCAGCTTGGCTATGGGCCTATCAGAAAAGGCATTGTGACCCTGGTAAGCTTCGCTCATGACATCTGACTGAACTAAGGCCAGACTCAAATCTCCCTCGCTGAGCGCTTCAACATTGGCGACCGAACCAGGGGTAACTTTTACAGTTAAGAGTAAATCAGGCACTTCATTATTCACAATAAAGGAAACCGCGCCCCCCACAGGATAATAAAGCCCAACCACACTCCCTGTTCCAATAATATGCAAGTCCTGAGCCAAAACGCTCGAGGCCCCCAAAACCAACCCCAGGAATAAAACAACTAGCCTAAACACCAAACGAGACCTCCATAAATTTCGCCTAGCTTACCTTTTCGCCAAATCTTTCTGCAAAGACCAAAAGAAAAAGGTGGTCTTTCGACCACCTCAAACTAGAAAAGGATAGCGAAACTAACGGCGGCTATACTCGGTCAATCTTTGCGTTACTTCGGTTGTCGTGACGGTTTCACCCTCGAAGAAGTCATCATTGTGAACAGCCAGACCTGAGTCAATGTCAATACCACCATTGGAGGTAATGCTACCTTTGGCGGAAACGCCACCATAAAGTGTTGACGTTCCGTTATAGGTAAAGCTACCCCCAGTCAGAGCAACGGCAAACCAGTCCGACTGACCATTAACAGTGATATTGCCTTCAGCGACTAGACCCAAACCAATTGAAAAAACACCATCATTATTGATGATTGACGAACGACCATTAATATTAATGTTGCTGGCAGAAGCTAGCGTAACAATACCCTCGAATAAGGTTTGCTGCCCATTCATATTGAGGTCACAATTAGAATAGAGCTTGCTATCACGTACCGTAATTCTGTTGGGATTGACATTAATACATCCCTGTTTTGAAACAAGAACCGAATTTTCTATAGTGATGGCCGTATTCCCATTAAACTGAATTTGACCATTAGCAACGACAGTGACACCATCGAGACTTGTGCCGTTTGGAAAAGTAACATTGCCATTTTGTACACAAACCACCTTTCCAGAGATAAACCCTGCGGATCTCACCTGAGCTGCATTGTTCATGGTTGGGGCAGTTGAATGTACGACATCACAATGTATACCAAAAGCTGAACTTAAGGTGCCAGAAGGGTTCTGGTCGGCTGCTGCAATAACAGCATCACGGCGACTGGCATAATTAGGCGTAACCGTAATAGGGTCGGTGAGGCGCGTTGGCACTCCTCCTGAACATATTGACGAGTTAGCTGGATTGCAAGTATAACTACTCATACCCGCAGCAGCAGAGATGGGCAAATTATCTGATTCTATGGTTTCAAAACTAATACATCTACCATTTGTATTGCGACTTAGGCAGGTAGAAAAGGTGGCATTTTGAAGGGCATTAATTGTATAGCCCCTATTTCCGTGTAACCCGGCACTTACGAAATTATTTCTACCATTCAGGGTCACTGTGCCTTCAGAAGCAAGACCATTCGCTACCAGAGGATTAATTTCTACTTCAGTGGTGGTTGTTGAACTGGTTAACTCGCCTGCTAAAAGCGCTTCGCTAACATGGGTTGCTCCCTGAGGGCTCGTCGCAGATACTTTAACTACAGCACTGTTACCTGTGTTGTTGAAGGCTAGAACTTCATAATTAACCTGCTCACCATTAGCCTGAAATTGCGGTAAAGCCAGATTGGAAAATTGTCCATCAGAGAAACTGGGATATTCATGATGGGTGTTGTAATACATATCTAAAGCTGCCAGAGTGGCATCCATACCAGACTCAGCGGCATATTTGGCATATGCCTTACTACGCACATTTTCAGCAATTTTTAAGTTTGACTGAGTTAAAAACAAACTTCCTACTGCCAGGCCAAGGACAGCCAGCATAAGAATGAGTGATGCAACAATGACTATGCCATCTTGACGTCTCATATATAACCTTTCTAGTTTCGTTGCTGGTTTTGGAAAGCAACCGTAAAGAGTTCTTCGCCTCTATCTTTGAATTTAAGTTTTATGACCAAACCTCTTGCTACAGTGCGGTCAAGGTTTGAAAGCAGCGGAATACGCGTGCCATATTTATTAAGCCAATAAGCCACTTTTACAGATTCGACGCCTTTGGCAACCGTTCTGGCGTAATCATTGCCTTCTCGGCGCCAGAGATAATCATCATTTGTATAGAACCTAACTTCTTTGAGTTGAGGTGTGGTTCCTGAAATCCACTGATCCTCGTAGTAGCGAACAATGATCTCGTCACTATCATCATGCTGCTCAATTTTTATGGTTGGCAGGCCATTAAAGTTTCGTGTGCCTATATTTTCGGCAGTCAGGTCTGTCCCACGGTACCCTGCTAACCCCAATTCA
>JAGQHN010000141.1 GCA_020431825.1 Trueperaceae bacterium
AAAATTGCTGTTAAGGGTGAATACCTATCATAAATACTGTTAGGATCAATCCCTACCGTAAAAGCAATAGGCCAGGCAATAAGGTAGGCAAGTAAAAAGAACCAGAAAACGGCTTGCTGCCTAGAAGAATTCCGTAATGCGTGGCTAGTCATAAGGTTATCCACTCTTAAGACCGCACAACTGTCTGCTGAGGGGTATTTGAGGCTAATGGACGTATTCTCAAATGTCCATTGTGCTCAGCAGCATTGCCTTGACGCTGATAAGACCTACATAGCTTATGGAAGCAAGCTGCGCATGTCTGTAAACATTGAGCTAGGGAAGCATCCTGGTATCTGGCGACGGCTTGCTTCTTGCTTTAGCTTTAAAGTGATGGGAAAGTTCAAGTTCAAGCCAAAACATTCTGGCAGACAGAGCCTGGTTCACTCCTCACTTTTTAAGCTACGAGTGATTATACAGACGGAGCCCGCTGGTCTTTTCTGCTAACTGAAATCCATGGGTGCAGTGCTCGGAAACAAGTGCCTCTCATCATTAGCGCTAGGGCAATAAGGGATGCGAAAAACCATCCCTTATTGCATTTTCATGACACGCCCACGACACACCTCTTTTTTTAGAGTGCATTAAGGAGTTAATGACGATGCAGAAAATCGCTGGAGATTTCACACAATTAAGTCTCAAATTTACGCTCATACTTAGTGTGTTTCTTATCTGGTTAGCTGCCTGCTCGAGCCCACCCTCCTTTCCATCCCCCGACTTTTCACTCAATATGTCGGAATCCAGCCTTAACCTCGAGCAAGGGAAGAGTACCGAGCTAACCATCAGCCTCGAGTCTCATACTATGCTGAGCGTCGAGCTGACACTAGCTGACTTGCCCGAAGGGGTAACGGCAAGTTTTAGTCAAAACCCCCTGACTGACTCGAGTGTTCTTAGTCTGAATGCCAGTACCAGCGCCAGTCCAGGAAACCACACCCTAACACTTCAGGCAAAAGCACAAGGCAAGGAAAAAACTGCTCAATTTTCTCTAGAGATTCAAAAAGCCACAACCCCACCAATTGCCAGTTTTAGCCTAAGTGCGTCACCGACTAAGCTCAGCCTCGAGCAGAGTGGTGAGAATCTGGTCAGTGTGACCATAAATCTAGACGAAGGCTTCAGTGGTCTGGTCAGCCTGAGTGCAGCCGATTTGCCTGAAGGCGTCAGTGCCGGATTCGCGCCAGATAAAAGTGCTGATGGTAGCGTTCTTACCCTGACTGCGTTAGGCACGGTTGTTCCGGGTGATTACAGCATTCGCCTTGAGGGCAGTGCTCAAGGGCAAACGAAAAGCATCACTGTGCAGCTCACCATCACGGAAAAAACGAGTGTCAACTTCAGTCTTGCACTCAACCCTCAAAGCACAACGCTTGGTATTAATAGTATTAAACAGGTAAGGCTCGATGTCACGCCTACGGGTGGCTTTAGCGAAAGTATTAGGCTAAATGTTGACGCTCTACCCAAAGGCGTAACTGCTAGCTTTGACCCTAGCTTGACAACGGCCCAAAGTACTCTTTCAATCAGTGCCGATGACACGGCAAGTCCCGGTGTGTATCAGGTCATCGTGCGAGGCAAGGCAGGTAGTTTAGAGCGTACCGCACAACTGAGTCTGACCATTGAAGACAACCGCCCCCCCGATTTTAAGATTTTTGTAGCACCTTCTATCAGTATTGCGCAAGGATTCTTTGGCACGCTTAACCTCGAGGTCGAACGCATCGGCGGCTTCAGTGACATCATCCAATTTAGCCTCGAGGATGCGCCAGCAGGGGTGACGGGCGAATTTGATTTCAATGTGGCGACCTTTGAAGGAAGTCTGGAACTTCTAATTGCAAGCACGGTTGCCGAAGGAAACTACACCCTCAAGATTGTGGGCAAGTCAGGCACACTCGAGCGCAGTGCAACCTTTATCCTGATTGTCACCAGAGCACAACTGGTTGAAGTCACCATCGTCAAACCGGGCGACAGATTCGTTGCTAATGGCCCAATGCAATTTGAGGTCCGGGTCAACGGGCGCGTGCCGGATATGGTGACGCTAGTCTTGCCCGACATGTCTATAGTTAGCAGCAATAGGGCACCTTATACCTTTACCTGGAACCCTGCAGCAGATGATGTCGACGGTAACTACCGCTTTATCGCCAGGGCGAACTTTGGGTCAAAGGTTATCGAGAGTGAGTCCGTTATTGTCACACTTGATAGAACTGCTCCCACCATCGTCAGTCAGAGTCCAAAAGCAGGTGCAACAGATGTCAGGCTGGCAGATAAAATCGAAATCAAATTCAGTGAAGCGTTGCACACCTTGCCCGTTTTCGACGACCCCAATCAAAAACTCGACCCCTATGTCCGGCTTACTGGTGCCAAAAATCCTAATCTTAATTACACCTGGGAGTTTAACACTGCTCAAGATACCATTACGATCAAACTGAAAGAACGCCCTGTTTTACCAGATACGTTGAGCATCGCGCTACATGACATTGTAGACCGGGGTAATAACCCTACAAAAGTTTCCAACTGGTCATGGCAAGTCCCGGACTGGCTCGAGTATAAGGGTATGACTTCGCGCATTGCTTATTACCCTTCGCTTGTCCTAGATAAAGATGGGACGCCTATCGTTGCCATTCGACTGGGTGGTAATGATATTGCCGTTTTGAAATACACTTCCACAGGTTGGATCTATTTGGGTGGTGCTGAAGACAATATCAATGTTATCGAAAGTAGTTATGGCTATTCCCCTGGATTGGCGCTTGATGCTTCTGGGCAACCGATTGTTACTTGGGAGGAGGGTGTTATAAATCCAGAAGTTAAGTACTCCTCATATGCTAAGCGCTGGACTGGTAGTAGCTGGCAACTCCTTGGCTCTTTAACTGGGGATGATGTTAAATACAATTTAGAACCCTCACTTGTTTCGGATGGTAAAGGCAACACCTATTTTGCCTGGAGATCTGGCAGCTCGACTGTTGGAAACCCCGATGCACAAGCAAGCGTTTATGTAAGTCGCTGGAACGGTACAAAAATGGAGCAATTAGGAGCTGTGCTAACGACATCGGCAAATGGTAGTACAACGACATCTATCAAGCTCAATCAAACGGGTCAACCCTTTGTCGCCTTTCTCGGTGAACGCATAGGTAGTCCCAGACTGTTTCAGGTCATGCGTTGGGGAGGCACGGGCACCAGCACCACGGGCAACTGGATAAATGTTGGTAATGGCGTCAATATTAATGCCTCGCATGAGGCTTATAACCCTTCCCTTGCAATGTTGGGTGATACACCAATTGTTACCTGGCAAGAAAATGATGGAAACAACGAGAATATTTATGTAAGACGTTATGAAAGTGGCTGGAAGGGATATGACAGCGACAGTCCGCTGGATAACTTTGTGCCCAACCCTGCAACTAACCCATCGCTTGCCCTATCAATTTCAGGACCCGTCATTAATCCTGACCCTTTACCCCTTGGATTCACTCAACCAGCCCAGGTATTGACCGTCACGCCAACTATCGCTTTTATCGAAAAAGATGGCACCAGCAGCAAAGTTATTGTCAAACGCAAAAGTTCTATGCAATTTGGACCCTGGGTGCAACTGGGTGGTCCCCTGAACATTAACTCGAGTGACAATGCGTTCGCCCCTTCTCTTGCTTTTGATGGTGCAACGCCTGTTGTTGCTTGGGTTGAAGGTGAAAGTATTGGTAAGGCTAAACTTCATGTCGCCCGCTACAACGACTTTTAATAACATTTGGCTTTTTGTGAGGGGACAATGACATGAAAAAGCTTATTAACTGTGTCGTCATGGTGAGGTTGCTGATTATATTTGTCGCTTGCAGCAACCAGACCACCGACCCAACAGCAGGTGAACCCTTCAGCTACACCATTGATGAAACTATTGAACTTCCGACCGCCGAACTACCGGGCTTAAATGGTGGAGCGGCAAGACCTGTAGCTGCCTTTAAAGGACCAACTGGAGAGACTCGAGCGTTTGTGGAAAACGAAGTCATGATGCAACCTAAAAGCGAAGCTAACTTGCAGGCGTTTTTGAAGCGTTATAACGGCAAAATTTTGCGTGATGGGATGCCCTTTTTGCTACCCGAAGTTGCTGCCGAGCTTACTGAACTCCTTAAACGCAGTGGCTGGTATTTGATTCAGGTTGATTTAAACCGTTCAGTGCTGGATGACCTGACCAGCAACTTGCAAACAGCAGGATTTAAGGGCGATTACCGCTTTTCATCCGAGGCTGCGGCGCACCTGGCATCACTGGCGGTCAGAGAGGCCAACAACGGTGTGGTTGCCAATGCGGTCTGGACGGCTTCAGCAGTGCCCGAACACCCTAACGGTACTGGCAATTTAAATGCCGAAGACTGGTGGTGGATGAGTGAAGATGACGGCCCCTATACGGATGGCGAGCAGGGGTTGTCGGTGGGAGTGATTCATGCCTGGGACTATCTGGAGTACAAAAATATCCCAGCAGAAAATGACACCTGGATTCCGCCAGTGCTGGCGATTATTGACGGCGGTTTTGCTATAGATGAAGTTACGGGTTTACCTCTGAATGACAACCAAGATTATTTTTATTTCGGCGATCACGGTCCTATGCAAATCGACCTAATAGAGTTTGACGATAATGTCGGCAATCCAAGTCCTGAGGGGTTTTGTGCCGTAGATTGCCCGTGGCACGGTTCTCAAGCCTTTGGGGTAGCTGCTGCCAGACCTAAAAATTTTTATGGTGGTGCAGGAACAGGTGGACCCGTCGCCATTCCTATGCTCATAAGAGTAGAAAACACTGCATATTCCGTCGCTGACGCCATACGAACGGCTGTTCTGAATAAAGCAAGAATCATCAGTATCAGTATTGCTGGCGATTGCAATGTTTGGGACTGGATTTGTACTTTGCCCCCTAACGACATTAAAACTGTGCTGGAGAGTTCAGTTGCACTTGCAGACTCGCTAGGAGCAATAGTGGTGGCGGCTGCTGGCAACGAAAGTACAAGACTTACAGATGACGAATTCAGACTACCCTGTTCGCTGAAATTTGTAATTTGTGTGGGGGCGATGGAGCGTAACAAAATGGCAGCCGTCTATTCGAATTATGGGACACCCCTCGACATCTGGGCTCCAGTAGAAATTTACAGTACCGTGATTCCTGACACTGCTGATAAAACTGGCGCTGATGCTATTTGTTGTTTCAACGGTACCAGTGCTGCTACACCTTTTATCGCAGGTGTGGTTGCGTTGATGAAAGCCCTTAATCCACAATTGCGCTGGGAAGACGCCGAACAAATCCTTAAGACAACGGCAAACTCGAGTCCTGACCCCAAAATTACAGCAGGCTATATCGATGCCTACTTAGCAGTAAAACAAGCCAGCCCTAATGAGGCTCCAGTATTTTTGAATCCGAAACCAGAAGATAATATTGAGCTTCAACTCAAGGCCCCTTTTCGTTTCGACGCCCACGCTACCGACCCCGAAGGTGCCAGCGATAGTACCAGTGTAACGATAACAGTGCTCGAGCCACCAGAGAACTTAGCGCCGGACGTTATCATCACCAATCCAGAAAATGGCTTGAGACTCACAAGCATTTCGGAGGCCCTTGCCTTAAACGCTAATGTAAATGATCCTGAAAATGACACGCCGCTCAATTATGAGTGGCGAGCTAGCATCATCAATGCGCCGTTTCCCGAAACTGTTGTTATTGGCAGCAGTCAAAATCTTGAGTGGATTCCGCAGGACACTTTTACCTTTGATGGCGGCTTTTACCTTATTCGGTTGAGTCTTATAGTCACGGATGTGCAGGGAAATATTGGTTCTGACGTTATTCAACTCGAGGTGTTGATAAGTGATGGCTAGCAGATTCATCTATAGAAAATCCGAAGGTATTTGTGTGCTAGGCTCGTGCTACACAAATCGGTATACACAACACGTTTCCCTACACACAAAAAGGAGAAAAGCATGAATGACTTAGACAGAGGTCAGGTGAATACGAGTGCTGCCGAGGTTTATGAAGAATTCTTCCTACCCGCTTTATTTCAGGACTGGGCTCAGCCTGTTATAAAGGCTGCCCAAATTCAAGCAGGTCAATGTGTCTTAGATGTTGCCTGTGGTACCGGGGTATTGGCTCGAGCCGCTTTAGAGGCTGTCAACTCGAGTGGCAAAGTCACGGGGCTAGACATTAATGAATCCATGCTTGAGGTTGCCCGAATCAAGGCACCAGCGGTTGAATGGTACAAAGGTCAGGCAGAGCAAATGCCCTTTGATGTTGAGCAATTTGATGCCGTTATTAGTCAGTTTGGGTTGATGTTTTTTGAGGATAAACCTGCTGCACTAAAGGAAATGATGAGAGTTCTAAAAGTGGGCGGCAGGCTGGCAGTAGCTGTGTGGAATAGACTCGAGCATACCCCTGGCTACGCTGCCATGACTGAACTATTGCGGCGGCTCTTTGGCGATGAAGCTGCAAAGTCTCTCGAGGCTCCCTATATTTTGGGTGATGTAACGCAGCTCGAGACGCTGTTCTCTCAAGCCGGTATGCCGGGTGTTGGAATAAGTACAATAAAAGGTATTGCGCGTTTCGCTTCGATTGACGCCTGGGTACATACTGATATCAAGGGTTGGATACTTGCCGATAGGATTGATGAGAAGCAGTATCAGACACTCCTAAGCGTAGCTCAAAAAGACCTTGCATCCTTCGTAACCAATGAAGGTACGGTGATATTCGATGCGCCAGCGCATATCATCACCTGGCAAAAAGGTTAAGCGGTGGGAAAAATTGTTGTAGATAGCACCTCGCTTGAGACCTACGAAAAAGGTAGCGGACAACCGCTTGTTCTGATTCATGGCTCTGCGAGCGATTACCGTACCTGGCAACATCAGATGGATAGTCTGAGCAAAGATTTTCGGGTCATTAGCTATAGTCGCCGTTATCACTACCCTAATGTAACGATTTCAGAAAGTGCAGATTATTCGATGGTAGAACACGTTGCTGATTTACAACGCGTGCTCAATACGCTCGATGCCAAACCTGCGCATCTGGTCGGGCACTCCTATGGTGCTTTGATGGGACTCGAGCTTGCAAGTCAGCAGCCCGCATATGTAAAGAGCCTAATCTTAGCTGAACCACCTGCTATTAATTTGTTTGTTAAAAATTCTAACGCACCAACCCCTGGTGAACTTTTGCGACTTCTCTTGCGAAGGCCACGAACGGGCTTGGCAGTTATCAAACTTGGTGCTACCGGACTGGAACCAGCCGCCCAGGCAGCAAAGAAAGGAGACATGGAAAAGGTCATGCAGCTGTTTGGCCGGGCAGCATTGGGAAAAGAAAGCTTTCAAGCTATGCCTATAGAGCGCAGGGAACAGGTACTTGCCAATCTGACCAAAGCAGAATTTCTGGGTTCAGGATATATTCCGCTGAATACAGAAAAACTACGCACCATCAAAGCGCCTACCTTGCTATTAACTGGAGAGAAAAGTCCTCGGGTCTTTCATCATTTAGCCAATTGCCTAAAAGACTTGATTCCAAAACTGGAACGGGTTGAAATTCCTGCTGCGTCACATATTTTGCACGAAGATAATCCCGATGCATTTAATAGTGAACTTCTCCGTTTTCTTAAAAGCAAGAGCTTCAAAGTTAAGGTTTTAGCGCTGGATGAGCCTATGTGTAAAGCTTAAGATGAATATCGAACTTAAAGAACCTGGATGATATTTTCAAGTACCCAGGTTTCACCTTGCTGATAAGCAGTAGTGAACACTTCCCTGGGCAATCTTTTTTCTAACAATGTTAACTGCGTTTTAACTCTTTGTCTCAATTCCTCATCTTCTTCGGACCGTTTAATAATTAGGGCGAGTAGGCTAGTTGCTCGAGCTGGTTCCTTAACTGCAACCAGATTAGCGTAAAGCAGCAATGTCGAAAGCGTTGTATCAATATCTTGATTTTGGTGACTAAGATTTAGGCTTTCTTTGAAGTTCGCGAGGGCCTCTGGCAGTTGACCTTGCTCTGCTAGGATATCCGCGCGAACGCCCAGTAGCCTTGCTAAGCGAGAAAAATCGCTCATAGCCCGGGCAAGGGTTATGCCTTCTTGCGTGGTAGAAAGAGCTTTGTTGCTCTTACCGAGGGTAAAGTAAACAGAGCTTAAGGCGCGGTAAAGGTCAGGCAATACATTTCGAATACCTCTTTCCTTTGCTAAAGCAAGGGCTTCTTCTAGATAGATTTTTGCAGACTCATGCGCTCCCTTTTGCTCAGTAGCAATATCAGCTAAATGTATAAGGCAGACGATAATATTAAAATTATTTGCTAAATCTTTTGAGAGTGCCAAAGTCTCGAGCAAATTTTGTTCTGCTTCAGCAAAGTTTCCCAACATAATATTGGCCATGCTTAAATTTCCGGTAGTAGAGGCAATCAGGGCTTTGTCTTTTCTACGTTTGGCTTTGAGTAAAGCCTCATTGAAATGAGCTAGGGCTTGTCGGGGTTTACCCTGTTGGGTAAGAAGAGAAGCTAGTTTTGAAAGTCCCATAGTAAGGCCGTCATCATCTTTGGCTATTCTTAAAAGTGCAATGGCTTGCTCGACACGGTGGGTTGCTTCGACAAATTGTCCAAGCCGCTGAAACATTCCGCTTTGCTGAATCAGTGCCCGACCCTTTACTGTAAAGTGGTCACGTGTGTCTCCACTAAAGCCCTGAATGACCTCATCAAAAAGCGACATGGCCTCAACGAATTTACCTGAATCATCTAGGAAAATAGTAAGAGACTCAAGGCTATGCTCGATGGCAGTCGCATTACCTTGTTCAATAGTCCATATCCAGGCAAGTTTTAGATTGTCCAGGTCATAGAGAAGGGCCTCGAGTGCCTCTTTTTGACTTTCCCCCCGAAGCTTCACTCTCATTGATTGAAGAAAGTAGAGAAAATAGTTAGCATGTTTAGCCTTGATGGATTTTTCTACAGTTGTTAATTGGACAAGTTTTTCTTGTGTATAGAGATAGATAAGAGGATGGCGGTCGTAGCGATTATCTGGACCAAGTCTGAGTAGCGACTTATCAAGCAGCGCAGCTAAAAGTACAACTGGGACGTCGGCAACGATAGCCGCAGCCTCTCGGGTAAAGCCTCCTCGAAAAACTGAAAGTTTGCATAATGCTAGTTGCTCTGCTTGGCTAAGTAACTGCCAGGAGTAATTGAAGGTCGCCCTCAAGCTCTGGTGTCTATCTTTTGTATTTCGACTAGCGCCTGCCAGAAAATCAATGTTAGCCTCAATTTCTCTGGCAATTTCTTTTACGGGCATGACTCGGATCCAGGCGGCAGATAGCTCGAGTCCTAAAGGAGAACCATCAACAAGCTGTGCTATCTTGATAATCGCTTCGGTATTCGTTCTGTCCAAGCTAAACTGAGGTTTGACTTTTATAGCTCTCTGGTAGAAAAGCTTAAGAGCATCATATTTCGAAGCCTGGTCGGTTGAGATGGGTTGATCTGGATAGGCTAATCCGACAATAACCAAAAGCCATTCCTCGGAAAGGTTAAGACGCTCACGGGAGGTTACTAACATTTTTAGATAGGGGCAATTCTGCAAAAGTTTGGCTAAAAAAGCTGCTCCTTCCAAAAGATGTTCGAAATTATCCAGTACCAGAAGCATGCGTTTATCGGCAAGATAAGCTATTAGTTGCCCTGTTGGAGAAATATGTCCAGAAAGAGGAAGTTTGAGGGTGGTGGCAAGGGCGATAGGCAATGCTTCAAAGGTTTCTAAGGACTCGAGCGCCACAAAAACACAACCTTCTTGGTAGTGCGAATTAAGTTTTTCGGCTACCTCGAGCGCTATGCGTGATTTGCCAATACCACCTAGCCCTGTAAGTGTAAGTAAATGACAATCTTCCTTGCCTAACAAATGGACAATTTCTCCAAGTTCCAGATCACGCCCTATAAATGAGTTAGTTGCTCGAGGTAAGGGATAGGTAGTTGTTTCCGTTAAAAGCTGAGTACCTTGATGCTCAAGCTGCTCGGCAAGCTGTTCCGTTGTAGAGCTTGGACTTAAATTTAGCTCGGTTCTCAGAAATTTACGAAATCTCTGGTAGGCACTTAGCGCTTCATCTTTGTTGGAGGGGGTCGTTGCTTTCTGCAATAATAGGCTAACGACCTCTTCATCAAGTGGATCATAGTCCAAAAGTTTACTGAGGAGCTGCTGTGGGTTTGGTTGAGACGAAGCATATGCCAGGACTGTTTGTCGAAATTTTGAAAATAGATATTCACGTTCATGGCTAAGCCAGCGATGAAACTCATTGGCTTCACCTGTCTCGAGGGAAGCCAACAAAGGTCCTCGGTATAGCTCAAAAAGTAATTCAAGACGCGTTTCTTTCATAGCCCTTTTGAGTTGAGCCAAATCAGTTTTGACGTTCCAAAAAATTTGCTGATTTTCAACTTCTAAATCCTTTAGCCAATCTAAGTTACGAACCCGCTTAAGTAGTTGTCGCAGGTTATGCCGGGCGTCTTTGTTGCGAATTTCCGGCCAAAACAAATACGCTAATTCATCACGACTAACCCAGTCTTCTTTATAAGCAAGATATGCAAGGAACTGAAAGCGTTTATCAGCTTTAAAACTGATACTTTTTGGCTCAAGTAGGGCTCGAGGCATACCCAGAAGTTGCACCTTTATCATGTCTGTTTAAAGTGTAGCAGGTATAAATTTAAGTCAGGATTATTGTGGGCAAACTAGAACTAATGGAAAGACCTTTCGATTAAACTCCCATTACATCAAGATGTTAAAGTTTTTCTCGTTTGTAGCTACGCTCCTGAACTGTTTGGGCTAACTCTTGACACAACTTCTTATTGTTTCATGACTAACCTCAATGCCTCTTTGAAGCAGCAACTCCTCAACATCTCGATAAGGCAAGGTAAAGCGATGGTACAGATAAATTGCATGCGAGATAATGATCTTTGGAAACCTGTGTCTTTTGGGATAGTCTGCTGCATCACTCATCGCAAAAGTTTATCCATTTTGAGTTAACTTGACGGAACCAGTTTCGACCTCTTAAGAAGGAGGGTTCTCCTTGCTTAAGCAACACGATTTGCGGCAGAGCCAAGATAATGAAGCAACTGAACTGCTCATATTGAAGATTTATCTAAGTGAGGGTATTGTCCTGTAGTCTGATTTAATTTTGGTATAAAGACGACTAAAAGTTTTAAGAAAAGCGAATCAAGAGCCGGAGGCTAGAGTTGACTTTTAGTATTGGAGGTTTAGTAAGGTCCAACCATTAGCGGTGTATTGAAAATACTGACCATAATCATCCAGGAAAAAGAAGTCATTACCGATTTGGAAGGAACCCGGCGCTGTAAAAGGTAAAGTATAGACTTGCCCAGTATAGGGATTCAGGTAATTGGCATTGCCTTGAACAGCCTGTGGTGAATATCGGTCCATCGTAGTGTCAACAACCTGTTGATTGGCTTCCCAACCATTAATGATGAGGTTATTGACCGTGTTATTAGCATCATTAATCGCATTCTGACGGACATTGAACTGATTTTGTTCAAATTGTAACTGAGCTAACCAGGCTTGAGGATTTTCAGCATAGTATTTGTTCATGGCATATTGCTTAATAATGTCATCTGAGGTTTGATAATCTCCTGTTTGCTGGCGGTAAGTAGCAATCACCTCCGCCCAACCCAGTTGTGTATTTTGATTACTTTGATTCATTAGGTGTTGCATTTGCTCCAGATAGGCTACGTATTGACCTTGAATCTTGTCTAAGGACATGTATTGGGCCTGACCAAAGGTGAATAAACCAATAAGTAAAAAGAGAAGGCTTAAAAAGATTGATTTGATGGCTTGATAGAGTGCTTTCAATAGAGTCCTCCAGGAATTTGCTTTGCTTTCCTTAGCTAAGGTTTCCTTAGCCAATTGATTAAGGGTTGTCATATTAAATCTCCTTTGGTTGAGATAATGAATGGAAACATGTGATGTAATTAGGAATGAAGCAATCTAAGGTGGACGCTAATTTTTCTGCCCTCTTTGTTGCAATGAAAGCAGGATGCTAGCCACTTTTCCGTCGGTGCTGGATTGTGTCGGTAATTCAATAGGATCTTGACCTTGGCCTAAGGCATTTTGAATAATGCTTGCGCGGTTCTTGGCGAGGGCAAGCTCGTCTGCACTTAAGTTTGATTGATAGCTAGCGAGTTTTTCACTGGCGTCTTCACTGCCATTTTCTGCAGCCACTAGCCACCAGGCATAGGCCTCAACTAAACTTGCTTCAACACCAAGCCCATCCTGATACATATGCGCAATGTTGGCTGCTGCATCAGCGTCACCCTGCTGTGTGGCGTGAACGTACAGGCTTAGCGCTTTGTGATAATCCTGGTCAACGCCCAAGCCTTTGATATAGAGAAAAGCAAGATTGGTATAGGCTGCTGTATAGCCACCATCAACTGCTTTTTGGTACCACTCTGCAGCAGCTGCATAGTTTTGACTAACTCCTTCGCCGTTACGGAGCATAAGGCCAAGATAATAGGCGGCTTCGGGATTGTCCGCCTGGGCAAAAGGCACAAAACTTTCCCAGGCAAGTTCATACTCTGCTAAAGAGTAAAGAAACCCAGCGCCTGCTATCATGGCTTCGTTTTGTTCAACTTTGCTTAAACTAGCTGAAACTCTCGTAATCGCTTCGTTAGCTTGCTCTTTCCCTAACGTAGCTGATACATAATAATTAAATAGCGCCATCTGCATATCGACATCGACGCCATAACCCTCTTCAACCATGATGCCCAGTACATAAAAAGCACCACTATGACCTTGTAAGGCAGCTTGTTTTAACCAGTAGAGCGCTTCCGCATCATCCTCAGCCACCCCATCTCCGTTATAGTACAAAACGCCCAGGTTGTACTGGGCTTGTGCCAAACCAGCGTCAGCTGCTTTTTGGTACCACTGAAAGGCAATCTCTAAATTTTGCTCTACTCCTAAAGCTGCGTCATAGATATAGCCGACATATAATTGGGCTTCGGCATTGCCATCTACAGCCAAGGGCAGAAACTCTTGTAAGGCGAGGGCATAATTTTCTGCCTGGTAGGCATTTAACCCATCTTCATAACTGGCATGGGCCAGCGCTGAAATAAGAACTAAAAACGAAAAGCCGATTTTTAGTATTTGATAGATAAGCTTTTTCATAAGCTTTCCTCCTTCTTTTTGAATTTAGATGAGGAAGGCTTAAATTGAAATTAAAAGCCCTGCCAGCATGCCTGTTCATGCAATCTTTAGTGAATAAAAATAGATAAGCTGAAGGCATTCCCAGAGCAGATGATCTCAGCATTTAATTCGAAATTAAGTGGACCTTTACTAAACTTAAAAACGAAAAGGAGAAAGCCATGAAATATTTACTTACCCTTATCGGATTACTGCTGGTTTCATTCTCATTTGCCCACCATTTCACAGGTACTTATCAGGATCAGCAGTATGGTATTACGGTTGCCATACAGCACGGAACGGACGGCCGTATGCAAGGCACTGTTAGTGCAAATGGCGTGCAGATGCAACTACAAGGCTATGGTGATCCGCAAGGTGCGCAGGGTGTCTTAA
>JAGQHN010000142.1:0-2457 GCA_020431825.1 Trueperaceae bacterium
CGCAAAATAATTACCCTGGCTATCAACAGCTACCGACAAAGGCGCTGCTGAAAAGGCATCTTCCCCTAAACCAATGTTGCCCATCGAGCTGTGCAAGGAACCCTCGGTGTCAAGAATGCGCAAGACCCCTTGTCTCGAGCTTACCGTAATCACAATGCGACTGGATAAGTCGGAGCTTGTTGCTTCTTCTGTAAAGCTCTCCTCGAGTGCCCCAAGGACATCGCTCAGCTTGGGTCTTTCATTGGGGTCTTTGGCGATCATTTGCATAATTAAGTTATCAAGCTGCTTGGGAATCGCCAGATTGAGCTGCCGCGGAGGGGGTGGTGTCTGAAAAATCTGCTGATGTACAATAGCTTCATAACCACCTTTAAACGCGGTTTGCCCTGTCAGCATCTCGTAAAATACCAGACCCAAACTGTAGACATCACTGCGGTGGTCAATTTTAAGACCTCTGGCCTGCTCAGGCGACATATACACTGGTGTACCTACTCTTGCTCCGGTCATGGTTAAACGAGATAAAACCTTACCCCCAGCAATACCAAAATCCATCAGTTTAACGGCGTCAGATCGAAGGACGGGCGGATCTTTAGAGGTCAAGCCCCCATTAATAATCATGATATTGGCAGGTTTAATGTCACGGTGAATAATGCCCACTGAGTGGATGTGCTGCAAGGCTTTAACCACCGCCTTCATAACTTCAATACCCAGAGGAATGTTTAATTCACCCGACTCAATATAGCCCTCGAGGCTGCGTCCATCGACATATTCCATCGCCATGTAGTGTTTAATACCCACACTACCGTGCTCATAGGTACGCACAATATTTTCATGATCAAGTCTTTGCGCTACTTCGGCCTCACGGTGAAAACGGCGAATAAACTTGGCATCAGCAACATACTGTTCCATAGGGATTTTTAGCGCAACGATCTGACCATCACTCTGACGTTTGGCCCGGTAGACACTGGCCATACCTCCAGACCCAACTTTTTCCAGCACGTCATAGCCGGGTACGTCCATACTATTTAATGAAGGCGAGGCCTCCCCTTTCACTTTCATGGTCGGTTTTGGTTTGGCCTTGCGGTTACGCGAAGGCGCAATTTTCTCATTTTGCTTGCCATTTTGGGTAGCTGGAATCAGCAAACCCAGAGACATAGCTACCAGCAGTAAGGGCAAAGCCGAGCGGTCCACAGACCCAAAAGCACTCAGCCAGACGCTAAATGTCAAAAAACTAACCAGAATAATATAGCTTACCCAGTTTGGCAGTTTAGCAAGCACAAACGCCAAAATAAGGGCAATTGCTAAAAACACCAGTAACACTAGGGAACCTCGGCAATCACTAAAGTAATATTATCAGGACCACCCCGTTCGTTTGCCCTGGCAATAAGGTATTCAACCGATGACTGGTGATCTTTCGTCCTTTGAATCTCTTCGAGAATTTCTTCGGGGGGCACAAGACCATGAAGTCCATCTGTAGCAATCACAAAAATATCATGAGATTTAACTTTAATTTCAACCAAGTCAGGCGTCACCTGGGGCCGAGTTCCTAAGGCCCTGGTTATCAGGTTGCGCCACTCATGACCCTGAGCTTCTTCTTCACTAATAAGGCCCTTTTCAAGCTGCTCTTCTACCCAGGAGTGATCTTTGGTTAGCTGATAGATTTTTCCCTCACGAATCAGGTAGGCCCTCGAGTCCCCCACATGCCCTAAGTAGGCGGTTTCTTGGCGAATAGCAACTAACGTAAGCGTTGTCCCCATGCCCCGCTGCACCTCATGCTTGATCGCCGCAGCATAAACACGGCGGTTAGCTAATCTTATGGCTTTTTCGGTTAAACTCTCTATTCCAACAATGGGCCGACCATCATTCAGGGCTTCGACATAGCGGCTAAATGACTCATCTAAGACTTCCATAGCCAGCTTACTGGCAACCTCGCCAGCAGCTGCGCCCCCCATGCCATCAGCAACGGCTAAAAGCGTAAGCTGACCATCTCGTAATGGAAATTGCCAGACACGGTGGTAATCTTCATTTAGCGGACGCACTCGCCCCACATCCGAACCGTGCCCAACATGACGACTCAATTGCACACCTTTAGTTTACCGTGAATCTGATATTTTCCAGCAGGAAATTACACAAAAGCTCGAGCCTGATGAGCGATTTCACAAAAATAGGCCAAAATTCTCAATCAATTAAACATGTATCTGCCAGGTTTGCTTAAAACTGGGAACATTCAAGCAAGCTACCAGAAGGGACAAAGGTTTTACACCTCGCGAAGTTTCCCTGTGACTTGTCAACTTGAACTCAGCGATAGCGTATGAAATCAAGGGCGGCTTAAGTCAAGCAGTTGGCTATGTCTGCTGGCTCGAGTCCCAAACAAAAACCGAATGACTCACGCCATTCGGTAAAAAGAAACGTAAAGGAAACTTACATCAAAAGTTGTAACAATTGGTTTTGAAAAAACAT
>JAGQHN010000142.1:2557-13181 GCA_020431825.1 Trueperaceae bacterium
CCATACACAGCGTGACCAACAAAGAAAGAAATAAGCAGAGGCGTTATTTGCCGGTATTCTTCAAAGGGGTGAAAGTCAGTCACAATAAAGCCTGTAATAAGGGCCATAAACATGCCCTGACCAAACCCACCTACCAACCCCAGAACAGGGTAAAACAGATCAATTCTTACAGGACTTTCTGATATGAGGTAAGCAGGGGCTCCAAAGGTACCATTTAAGAACATATAGGCGAACCAGCCGTAGATAAAGGCCACCATAATGCCCCCAAAAAACAGGATGATTGCGCCCAAAAAGCGGCTACGATTGTCTATTTTACGCAGAAAAACGGAGCCTACCGCACCCAGGGTATCGTAATAAAGCCCTCCCCAGAGCAAAGGAAGATAGAGAAAAACTATCATTACTGCGGTCGCGATGGCACCTGATAGGATGGATGATAAAAACAGGGCTAACATGCTTTCACCTCACCAGAGCTTGTAACCAGGAACAGGAACCTGATTAATCCAGATGTTTATAAGGGTTGGCAAATAGGCAAGTAAGACCAGAACAAAGGCGGCTAAAAACCAGAGCCAGAGATTATCTAGGACTTTAATAATACCCTGACGGTGCAACCACTTTGTTGCCGCAAACGGTACTTCAGGAACATCTTTTTCAGCAAGAGGTTTGCCAAAAAGGGTACCAAACAGCACGGTGAAGTAACAGATAACTGCCACGAGCAAGATAACCCCACTAATCCCTGTCAAAATCTGCGGAACTGCATTTGCGCTGGTATTGTAAACATTTTGAAGGTCACCTGCAATATTGGAGATATGGGCGCGTCTAGGAATTGCAAGAATGCCTTGCCAGTGCATGCCTACAGCAAAGAACATCATGCCGATAAACCAGAGCCAGCTTGCTGCCAGGGCCAGACCATTTGAGAAAAGTTGCTTTTTCACCAGATGCGGAATAAGCCAGAAGGTAATACCAAAGAAGGTCAGGGTAACTGCCGTACCCACCGTCAGGTGAAAGTGACCAGGAATCCAGGCGGTATTATGTACCAGAATATCCAGGTTAAAGCTTGCATTAACAATGCCGCCTGCGCCACCAAAGACAAAACCAATCATTGCCAGTACCTGAGCAGTAAAGCTGGCGTCTTTCCAAGGAAGCTTGGGAATCCAGCCTAACATGCCTGAACCCCCGCGATTTTTGCCGCCAATTTCCAGTGAGGCTGCAACGGTAAAAGCGGTAAGCATGCTCGGAATACCTACAAACATAGTCAGCATGCTGTGAATCATTTTCCAACCAACTGGAATGCCAGGGTCGGTAAATTGGTGATGGAAGCCTACAGGGGTTGAAAAGAGCAGGAACATGATAAAGGCAAGGCGGGTTAAGGAATCTGAGGCAAGTGCTCCCCCAGCCTGCTTGGGCATAAGGCCATACCAGGAGATATAGGCAGGTAAAAGCCAGAAATACACGATTGGGTGACCTGTAAACCAGAACAGCGTTTTGGTAATAAGAGGATCAACGCCAGCCCGCCAGCCAAGTGACCAGGGAATAAGGAACCACACAACTTCAACGACAATACCCAGACTGGCAAGCGCCCACATTAGCCAGGTGACAACACTCATATAAGTCACAATTGGAGTAGCGCGGTCAGGATGTTCACGTTTCCAAACATGACGCATACGCACAACTTCAAAAGCAACCATCAAACTGGCAACAACCACTAAGGCAAGCCCTACATAGAAAGACCAGTGTCCTTGCAGAGGCGCGTAAAAGGTATAGGTAACGTTAGAGGTATTGGACAAAATCCCAACTGCGGCAATAAGCAGACCGCCGGTCATTACCCAATAAGACGCCCAGACCCAGGTCATATTGGGCCGCATGTTCATTTCTCGAGCAGGCAAATAAAGCAACAAGCCACTAATGAAGTACGTCGTAAAAACAAGTGCGTTTAAAACACCGTGTAAGGTCAGCCCCTGATAGTAAGACTGAACGATTGGTTTTAGAAACGGATAAAGATCTATCCCGGCATAATTAAACGCTTGAAAAGGTCCTATCAGGGCACCAATAAGTACCGCCAATAGTCCGGTGACAATAAAATAAAGAGCAACTTTCTTCTCAGGATGCCCTGCGTAAACATCTGTTTTAGCAACACTGGCAACAGCCATAAACCCTCCTACTCGAGCCCTAAGCTTTGTCTAAGTTCGTAGTTATCATTTGCAGTGCGTGACTCACCACGTTTTGCGGCAATATCTTCTGGGGTGTATTCAACAAAATCTGTTAAAGCAGCGTCATTACCCCAAGCAGTCAGCGCATAATTCAAAACGTCAGCAATATTCTGATCACTTAGTTGTGCCCAAGCAGGCATCACTCCGTTATAACCTGCACCATCAACTTGAATTTGCCCCTGCAAACCGTAAAGTAGCGTATCAATGAGATAATCTCTGCCCCCATCAACATTGTAGACACTTGGTAGGTGGCCTGCTAAAGGAGGAAAAACGCCTGCCATGCCTTGACCTGTGGTCTGGTGACAGGAGACACAGTTGGCAGCAAAGACTGCTTCACCCGCGTTGCCACCTTCAGCCATAGCCTGGGCTTCGGCCTCACGATTAGCGGCGTCTTGGGCAAACTCTGCGGAGGAAAGAACAACAATTTTACCCAGCATGTTCTGGTGGCTGATACCACAGTATTCATTACAACTTAAGCGGTATTCGCCAGGTTTATCAAAGGTATATTTTAAATAAGATATTTCTCCAGGGATTGTCTCAACATTGATATTAGTATTTTCGATTTGAAACCCGTGCAAGACATCTTTGGAAGTCAAATAGAAATCAACTTCTGCACCTACAGGTAAGCGTATCTCAGAAGGAGTAAAACTAAATGCCTGTGCAGTAGCAGCCACCTGAAATTTACCTGGTCCAAGCGCAGTCACACCAGGATTAGCAAACAACTCATGACTCCCCAGAACATCTGGTGTCGTGCGGCTCGTCGTTTGGGCGATATGCGTTCCTTCTAACGCCAAATTAATTGCAATAAAGATAACAAAGGTAAGCGACATGAGCCCCGACGCACTAAGCCAGCGCCGTTCCCACTTCGCAATAACTTCATGTTGGTCATGATCCACGATTTTTCCAACCTCCAGCAGAACTTATAAACAACTTAGAACCTCTTAGCCTCGAATAATATTTAAGATGTACATGCTAAACCAGAGCACCAAAATGATAACCGCCAGGCTTGCCGTAACAAAAAGTGCGCCTAGCGGCGTTTCTTCGCTTGTTGATTTTTCCGATTTTTTCGGATCTTCATCCACGTTTAACCTCCAAAAAACATGAACCAAATCTAAGTCATTTGCCTTTGGGACTCAGCCGCTAAAGCTCTGACAGGTTGTAGTATTTTTTCTGACAGCTCGCAATAATTAAAGAAAACCTAGCGCTCGAGCTACACAGTTCAGAGCAAAAAAGGCCAGTCAATGTAATGCCCGGTTTGGCTAAAGCTTCTTATGCAGTTAAGCAAAACACAAACATTGTAGGCCACCATACCGTATTTCAATTTAGAAACTCTAGTTCTTTTTTTGCGCCACTATAAAAATTTACTTATCTCAGCCTGGCCTAGTTATAGCCAATATGTTAACTCGAGCCCTCACCCCATCACGAGAAATGCCGTTCAAGACACAAATTTTCACAGTCTTGACTCACTTATCCAATACGAACTGCTATAGTTTGGAGATCTTATGAAACTAGCGATCTTCAGTACCAAGCCCTATGATCGGCGCTTTTTCTCCGAAGTCAACACAAATCACAAGCACCAGCTCAGCTTTTTTGAAGCGCGCCTGAGCCTAGAGACCGTGAGCCTGGCCGAAGGATTTGAAGGAGTATGCGCTTTTGTCAATGATAGTTTGGGTGCTGAAGTACTCGAGCATCTAGCCAAAGGGGGTACTCGCCTTATTGCGCTACGCTCGGCAGGCTTTAATCATGTCGATTTAGAAAAGGCTCATGCTTTAGGCTTGACTGTTGTCAGAGTACCCGCTTACTCACCCCACGCCGTTGCCGAACATGCACTAGCACTCATGCTGGCCCTCAACCGTAAAATTCACCGCGCTTTTAACCGGGTAAGAGAAGCAAATTTTGCTCTTGATGGACTCATGGGCTTTGACGTTCACGGAAAGACCATAGGCGTGATTGGTACCGGAAAAATCGGTCAGTCCTTTATCCAGCTGGCCTCAGGCTTTGGTGGCAAGGTCATAGCCTATGACCCCTATCCAAATGACACGCTTGCGGTCACCTACGTCAGCCTTGAAAAGCTTTTTCAGGAGTCAGCCATTATTTCGCTGCACTGTCCGCTAACGCCCGAAACGCATCACCTTATCAATCAGGCATCCTTAGCGCAGATGCAAGACGGCGTTATGCTGATTAATACCAGTCGCGGCGCTCTGGTTGATACGGGGGCAGTTATAGAAGCCTTAAAGTCTGGAAAAATAGGACACCTTGGCCTGGATGTTTACGAAGAAGAAGGCGACCTCTTTTTTGAGGATTTGTCAAATAAGGTTATACAGGATGATGTTTTTACGCGGCTCTTAACCTTTCCCAATGTCATTATCACCGGGCATCAGGGGTTTTTTACCCAGGAGGCTCTGCATAATATTGCCGAGACTACCCTCACCAATGTCACTGCCTTTGAAGGGGGTACAGGTGAGTATTTTGAGGTCAAGTACGAGGCTTAAGCATCTTCAAACAAAATCGGGAAGGCTATACCTTCCCGACATACCAGGCACCTTAATATCGTTAGCAGTATAGGGTAAACAGCTAGCATTCAAAAATTGAATAGAAAAAGTTCTGTCTCAGAGCGAATTTCAACTATAAATTGTCTGGGCTACCTCTCAGGATAATAGTCACCACCACTTTCAAGATGTTACCAACCCCTAAAGATTTACCAGCTCAAACTCTGACCATCCAGACGCGACTTAATAATGGTGTCATAAGGCGGCACATAGGCTGGCTCGACTGACTGCAAGCTGCGATTATTGACCAGATCACTTAACCACTCATACAGGGGTTTGCCACTTTCTTCCACATCAAAAAATTCTGGACGGAAAATGATGCAGTGTCCAGTGCCATCGCTCAGGTCATTATTGTCATCGTACATGCTCAGATAAGACTTAAAATTGCTGGCCTTTGCCTCAATGGTCTTCATGGACTGCGGCATACGCTCGAGCCAGTCGATCATGGTGGCAGCGCTTGGTACCACTTCATCCAGGCCATCATTATTGGTATCTTGAAAATCCTGACGCATCAGGGCATAGTAAAAGATCTGATTACCGTCACCCATCGTGTTGAACTGACTCAGTTTGGCACTGGGAAAAGCTCTGGCAATAGAAATATAAAGATCATTGATAAAGGTCGTCGAAAATTTAAAGCCAGTCTGACCTGGGTCAAGAGAAGGAATAAAGCTGGGCCAGGCACCCTCTAAAACGTTCCACTTGTCAAACCCGCCCGTTAAAAAGGCTTCATTTACCACACCAGCACCACAATCTGCCATCAAGTGAATGCGGGCATTAGGGTAGTGTTTGGCAATATGCGGGGTCCACATCATGGAACCGTAAGCTCCGGCACTACAACCCGTAATAAAAATGTCTTCAGGTGCTTCAAAATTGTCATAAACCCAGTTAAGCACCGCGCCAGCATTAATAGCACCCCGGTGATAGATAAGATTATCTTTACCCTTATTAGGTCCGGCGATTTCGGTATAAACATGATCGGCATTACCCCAGTGAACATCGGCAGTGCAGTAAGGAACGTAGACGTGATACCAGTCTTTGACCGGGTTTCTCAAATCTTTGCGGTCGTAAATGCCCCCCACATCTCTGATGCCATCAAAGTTAATGTCGCCAGATTCAAAAGTCTCAGGAGACATCCAGAGAACATTTCTGGCATAGGTTCCTGTAGCGCCCCTCGAGCAAGAGTAATCATCCCAGCAGGCACCGCCGCCTTGAAAGTCAATCACCACTTTATTTAGTTTGCCTGGGGTCGCGTAGTAGGAATACTCTGAACCATCCGAACAGCGGGTATCACCGCCAGGGTAAAACTGCGTCCAGGCATCAGCCTCGAGCTGAGGCAATTTCACTTCCTTGCTGGCCTGACTCACAGAAATGCTCGCATCATCCGTTAAATCGGCGGTTTCTGTTTTCAGGCTCAGGCTCGCGGTATAGTTTCCGGCTTTTTCATAGACATAGGAAAACTGACTGCCCTCCACGCTAAGTGCCGCACTCCCATCACCTGGTAAAAAGGAGAAGGTCCCGGTACTTGAGGTCGTAACGTCAAAAATCACCTCGAGGGGTGCCTCCCCTGAGGATGGTGACGCGACGAAACTTAAACTTGGACTTGGTGCAACCTCACTGCAAGCGCTGATAACTAGAAGCGCTGCAGCAAGACAGAGCAGATAAAAATGATTGAAACGCTTTCCCATGTACTTCCCTTTCCAAACAGTTGTTAGATGATTCAGGCAAACAAAAGCACAGCCTTCCGAACTATGCTGGCCCACAAGATGTTCCAGTTTAGCGAGCAAAGTTTTTTTGCCACGCGCATTCATCACACTGCCAGGAAAAGATAAAAAGCTCGAGCCTCTTCCTACACAAAAGGCTCGAGCTTATCGTTATTTAAGCTTATGAATAAAGCGGGATAGCGTCCAGATCTGGCTCAACAAAAGCTTGACGGGCTTCATCAGAAAACAACTGCTCTTTTGAGTAATGCGTCAGCATGATGCCTGAATCAAGCAATGTTAGATTTTGTTCAATAAAATCAGCAGCCGAGGTTGCCAAAGGCGTTTTCATCATGAAATGCTTTACCGCCAGAAGCCAGGCCATTGTTAAGGTTTCGTGGTATTTGCTCGAGTCAATGTCAAAATGACTAAGAAAAGCTTGAATGGCACGTTTGACTGCTGAATAGGCTTCATTGACATCTAGCTCGGTCAGAAAGATATAGGCTAGGCGTACATGTGACCTGTGACTAAAATCGCTGGGTGGAACCTCGAGCTTTAAAAAGGCATCCTTAAATCTCTGATCTTCTTTAGAAATACGCCAATTCACTTTGTCACTCCTTTCTGGCAGCTTTACGGGAAGCCCACTTGTGTAAAAGGGTCAATACTTAGCAAGTGAGTCTTTAACCTTTAGCCTTAAACCCCAAACCTTCATACTAATAAAAGCAGGCTGAGCGTGCCCTTTCTAAAACAAAGGGTCTGCAGTAAACAAAGGGTCTGTAGTTTAGCAAAGAAAGCCTCAGTCCAGAAAGGGATCATCTTCAGAGGTCGCCAAATGCCGGGCATCATTTACCCGCTCAATAATGGCCTCTTTACCCTTAAACAAGATGCGGGTAATGCTGCTGTGCCGCAAATAAAAGCGTTTGCGCCAGAGCGGGTGCTCGAGCCCCAGCACATGACTGAGTAACATCTGAATGGTTCCTGAGTGCGCGACCGCCACAATACGCTCGAGTTCTGGCAAACTCTCCATCCAAGCGACGGCTCGCAACCTCACATCTTCATAAGACTCGCCTTGCGGAGCCTTACGCTTAAAAGGGTCGGCGTACCATTTGCCCCAGAGCTCACTGGCTTCATTTTCGGTTTGTGTATGTCCCTCAAAAATCCCAAAATGGATTTCTTTAAGACGCTCATCCTGAATAATCTCAAACTGCGGAAAAACAATCTCTGCGGTTTCTACCGCACGTTTTAAAGGGCTCGAGTAGACCAGATCAACGGTTTCGGTCGCTTTGGCTAAGTGTTTCGCAAGTGCCCTGGCCTGTTTTTGCCCTTCAGCCGACAGAGGAATGTCCGTATGCCCCTGAAACTGTCCAGTTTTATTCCAAGCTGTGACCCCGTGGCGAATGAGCGTGAGCTGCCGCATAAACGCCCTAGTCTATCAATATCACCCTGCAATTTTGTCAGATACCTCATTGCAGCATGGGTTTTGCTTGAATAAGTGCCACTTCATGGCTGAGAGAAAGAAGCCTGCCAGCTTCCTCTTTAACGTTCAGGTAAGTCTTTTGATTTTCTGGCAATGACAGGATATAGCGCTCGAGCTTTTCGCTTTCAGCCTCTGGCATTTGCGCATTGGCAACCCACTCCTGCCAGTCTTTATTTCGTTCAAAACGCAAAAAATAATGTGGCTCGAGCCCGGCAGCCAGCAGATAGTGCAACCATTCATGAAAACTATAGGCTTTGACATGACTGGGGTCTCTGGTTTTTTCAACATAATTCATAACTTCAGATAGCGCTTTGTTCTCTGGCGCAATGTTGTCAATGAGCAGAAATGAGCCGTTTCTCTTCAGGACTCGAGCTACTTCCCTGACAAACTGACTCACTTCAGCAAAGTGATGGGGCGCAATCCGGCAGGTCACCACATCAAAACTATGAGCTTCAAAAGGCAAGGCTTCTGCGGCTGCTTCAACATAACTAAGGTCCTTAAACCCTTGAGAGACAATAAAATTTTGGGCAGTTTCAAGCATAGTGGGCGTTAGGTCAGAAGCCGTAACCCTGGCACCTGCTTTAGCAAAGGCCAAAGCGGTATGTCCACCACCTGTCGCAATATCCAGCACTGTCTTTTCTGCCAAATCGCCCGCTAAATTAACCATGAGCTCGAGGTCTTTGCCCTTAGCATGAATACTGCTTTGAACATAGGCCTTTGCCGCCTTTGAAAACTGCGCTTTAACCCGGTCATGAATATCTGACATGGCTGCCTCCTTAGCTGTTTTTTAAGTCTAGACCTTTACTAAGTGATTTCATCAGAGCATTTTAATATAGCCTGCAAAAATCCTATGGCAGAGCATGCTAGGCTGGCTTATGACAAAAACAGCACTTATTACTGGCGGTTCCAAAGGTATTGGTTATGCGATTGCGGAGGCTCTAATCAAGGACGGCATCAATGTCTGCATTACGTCACGCCATGAAGACGAAATCGCTAGGGCGAGTGAGCAATTAAATGCGCTTGGTGGGGCCAAAGCACTGGGTCTGGTTTGCGATGTCAGTGACCTCGAGGCCCAGAAAAATGTTGTTGGTAAATTGCTCGAGACCTTTAACAGTCTGGACATTTTGATTGCCAATGCCGGAGTGGGTCATTTTGCACCCATAGATGAAATGACTCCGGAACAGTGGCATGAGGTTATAGATATCAATCTGACGGGTGTTTTTTATAGTGTCAAAGCCACGGTTGAAGCTTTGAAAAAAGCTAAGGGCTATATCATTACGATTAGCAGTCTGGCGGGCACCAATTTCTTTGCACAGGGCGCCGCCTATAATGCCAGTAAATTTGGCCTTACTGGCATGTCTCAGGCCATGATGCTTGATTTACGCAAATACGGCATCAAGGTCTCTACCATTATGCCCGGCACGGTAGCCACCTATTTTAATGGTTATGAACCCGGTGAAAAAGATGCCTGGAAAATTCAGCCTGAAGATATTGCTGAGATGGTACTTTACCTGCTGCATGCCCCAAGCAGAACCTTACCCAGCAAGATTGAAGTTAGACCAAGTCAACCTGCCTGAAGACAAGAGAGGCTCGAGCTTTGGCTTGCAAAATGGCCTGGATTATGGGCTAGATTGTTACACTAGCCTGCAATGTATAGCCTTATCAAGCCCTGGCTCTTTAAACGCGACCCCGAGGACGTTCATGACTTAGTAATGAAGGGGCTTGCCTGGTCAAGCCAGCACCCAGGTGCTTTGCGACTCATTGACAGTTTCTGCACCTTTCGTGATAGGCGGCTGGCTGTTAAGCTGTTTGGCCTGACCTTTCCAAACCCCATTGGTCTGGCTGCTGGTTTTGATAAAAATGCCAGGGCGGTAAATACCTGGGGGGCAATGGGCTTTGGCTTTGTTGAAATCGGCAGTGTTACGCAACATGCTCAGGAAGGCAACCCCAAACCAAGGCTCTTTCGCCTGCCCGAAGATGAGGCCATCATAAACCGTATGGGCTTTAATAATCTGGGAGCGGACAGTATGGCTCTAAGGCTCGAGCAACTTTTTAAGCGTTGGGGAAAACCGCCCTTTCCTCTGGGTATCAATTTGGGCAAGTCTAAAATCACCCCGCTTGAAGCCGCCCCTGATGATTATCTGTATTCGTTAGAAAAACTCTGGTCTTATGGGGATTACTTTGTCATTAATGTTAGCTCGCCCAATACCCCGGGTTTAAGAAAACTTCAGGACCGTGACAGCCTGGAATTATTACTGCAAGTCGTAACGGGTTTTGCTCAAAAACAAGCCCAAAGTAAGGCCATTCTGTTAAAAATCGCACCTGATCTTAGCCTCGAGCAAGCTGATGAAATTTTAGCTTTGCTGGAAAAGTATGACCTGTCTGGTCTTATTGCTACCAATACAACCCTGAGCCGAGAAGGATTAACAAATCCCTTAGATGAAGCTGGAGGGCTTTCAGGAAAGCCGCTAAAAGCAAGGTCACTCGAGTGGCTCACGTATTTGCGCAGCCAAACCAAAACATTACCGATTATTTCTGTTGGGGGTATTGCCAGCGTTTCAGATGTCTATGAAAGGCTCGAGGCTGGAGCAAATCTGGTACAGCTTTACACTAGCCTTATTTATGAAGGTCCTTTTTTACTCAAGCAATTAAATCGTGGCTTACTGGAAAGGCTCGAGCAAAGGTCAGCTCAAA
>JAGQHN010000143.1 GCA_020431825.1 Trueperaceae bacterium
GGTATTTAGCCGCCTGGGCAAGCACATCAAAATAGTCTCCTAAGCTTTGTCTTGCAGAGACTAGGAACGCGTGCAGTTGTTCACTGTCATCTTTAGAAAGCAGAAGACTAAGTTTCTGCCGCAAATAAGCTGCTTTACCATAAAACTTCGCAGCCAACTCAGGCTTACTGTTTGCAAAAATACAGGCAAAACCTTCCAAAGCACTAGCAATGCCTTCTTGATCTCCTATAGCTTCAGAAAGCTCGAGGTTCTCTTTAAAATACTTTTCAGCCTCGCCCAGTCGATTCATTTTCAAAAAGGCAACCCCCAGATTACCCAAAGAAATAGCCGTACTCAATTTATCGCCACTTAACCGGTTAAGCTCGAGGCTCTCCTGGTAAAGTATGATGGCTGTCTCAATATCCCCCTGATAGAGATTAACCAGACCAAGATTGCTGAGGGTACTACCCACCCCCGCCTGTTCACCAAGTTCTTGCGATAATTCTAACGCCTGTTCTAAAAAGGTTTTGGCACGTTGCCAATTTTTTTGATGGATTGCTAGGCTGCCCAGGTTCCTTAAGATGGCCGCCTCACCAAAACGATTTCCAAGCTCCCGCCTCAAATCCAGGCAGCGCAAGTAATACTTTTCAGCAAGGTCTAGGTCACCCTGACGTCTATTCAAAATACCAAGATTATTCAAAGCATTTGCCAGACCCGTTGGATTATCTTCTTCTTGCCAGAGGCTCATAGCTTCTAATAAATAGGGTTTGGCTTTGTCAAGCTCCCCTTGCTGCAATGCCAAAGCGCCATAGCCATTTAAGGCTTTAGCCCTATAGTTACTGCTCTTCCTATATGAAAGAGCTTTTTCCAGCCAGGCCCTACCTTCAGAAAATTGACCTCGTAAAACCCAGTAATGCCAAAGACTACTTGTTATCTGAAGCAACATATCTGGCTCATGTTTTTCAAAAAAATGAAACGTCGCCCCGATATTACTCTGCTCGAAATCAAGTCTCTCAAGGCTTTGTACTTGCTCACTGGTACCGAGTTTGGGCTCGAGTTCTAATACTAATTCTAAATAATAGTTTGCGTGACGCGCCTGAACCTCCTCAAGTTCATTTGAAGATAAGGTTTCCACGCAAAATTCACGAATACTTTCTAGTAGACTAAAGCGCGTTTCATCCACATAGAGCTTTCGCTGAACCATACTTTTATCTATTAAAGAGCTAAGAATCTCCATTGAATTTGCGCAGACATCTGCGCACAAAGCCTCAGCAGCTTCGAAACCAAAACTAGACGGAAAAATGCCTAAACGATTCAATACCCTTTGCTCACTCTGACTAAGCATGGCATAGCTCCACATCAGTGTATGCCATAAGGTCTTATGACGGTCAGGTAAATCGACTGCGTCACTGCTCAAAAGCCGCAAAGGCGCAGCTAGCTGCTTAAGTAACACCTTTGGAGAAAAAAGCTTCATTCGAGCAGCGGCTAGCTCAATAGCTAAGGGCAAGCCATCTAATCTGATACATAGTTCAGCTAGATCAGTTAGTACCTCTTCATCCAAAGTTAAGTGACCAGCAGTGGCAATAGCTCGCTGTTTAAATAGTTCTATCGCTGCGTTCTTTGCCAAAACGTCACTTGGCGAGTTCCTATCAGGTAGATCCAGTGGAGGCACATCCAGGCGGAATTCTGTTTGGAGTTTTAAACTCACTCTGCTGGTGACCAAGACTTTAATATGAGGACAGGCTTTCAAAATCAAATGAATATTCTTAGCAGCCTCACTAAGATGCTCAAAGTTATCAAAGATGAGCAGCATGTATTTATCTTTTATCGCATCTGTAAGTAGGTCTAGCGTGACTGTTTGAGTTTCCTTGACTTCAAGGCTTTTTGCTAAATAGGGCAAAAGTTCCTCAGGGGCTCTTAAAGGAGCAAGCTCGAGCCAGAGCAAGCCATCTTTAAAATCAAAAAGGATATCCCTCGCAAGCTGCAAGCTAAGCCGTGTTTTACCCACACCGCCTGGGCCAGTTAAAGTTAGTAGCCGCAGGTCAGTACGGCTAAGTAATTGTTTGGCCTGGTTCAAGAGTTCTTCGCGCCCTACAAAGCTCGTTAGATTCGCAGGCAAATTATTGGGTGGTGGAAGACTTGAATCTTTTGATTTTGGCCTAAATGATGAGTCTTTTAGTATATTTTCTAGCCGAGGGTCTGGTTCGATACTAAGCTCGAGGCAAACTTTTTTCCAGTCTTCAAACATCTTTAGAGCGCCAGCCCGATCATTTGTAAGCAGAAGCAGCCTTATGGCTTCGTAATAACATGTTTCTCGGTACACGTCCAGATGCAGGCATTTTCGATAATAATGAAGTGCTAAAAGAAAATCCTCTATAAGCTCAGCCTGCTTAGCCATTTGCTCAAGAGCAAATAGATATTTTTGCTCATACAGCTCTCGCTGCTGCTCAAGCCAGGTTTCAAATGGAGCCGCTTCTTTTACATACAAACCATCTAATAAGGGTCCTTTGTAAAAACTTAGAGCCTCTCCAAACCTTTCGTTCTCGAGTGCCTCGTCAAATAACCAAAGATCAAGGTCTAGCTTTTCGGAATTTATTTGAATATTTTGTCCAGCAGCTAAAATGACGCCTCGTCCCACCACCTTACTAATTCTGGAAAGTTCATCCCTCAAACTTCGCCTAGCCCGGGTGCTATCATGGTCAGGCCAAAGTAAAATGTCAAGTTCAGCTCTCGCCACAGCACCTTTTTTTAGAGCTAAATAGGCTAAAAGTGCCAGGGCTTTACGGGTTCCCAAATGTATGGCCTGATTTTGTCTCCTAACAGTTGGCACACCAAGCAAATCTACACTCAACCCCTCAATCCTGGCATCTTGAGGACTTGATTTGTACATGCTCAACCCTTTTTCCTAGGTAACTAGCAAGCGTTTTCCTAAAGGCATTTTAGCATGACAAACTACCATAAAGACGAGAAGAGACCCCGCTTGACATTATTATGTGCCCAGTCAGGCAAGAAATCAAAAACGAGCTATAATGATTGGCTAATAATCAAGCATATAACAAGGGAGGCAGTAACAAGACAGTTAGAGCGTTAAGCCCAATTTATAGAACATACTCTACCCCTATCGACACCTTTACGGCAGTTTTTCGACACCCCGGTAGCTAGGCTAAAACCCGAAAGGGAAACCATGCAACGACTCGAGTCATTTACCAGGAGTGAAAGTCACGTGACAGAGCAAAAACCTAGTCGAATAAGCCCTAAAAAACTTGCTGACCGGCTTATAGAGGCTCAGCAAAGGCGATTTGTCGGGCGTGAGCATGAAAAAGCGCTTTTTACCAAGCTACTGCAAAACCCGGAACCAGAGTATTTGCTACTGCATATTCATGGCCCAGGCGGGGTAGGCAAAACGAGCTTGGTCAATGAGCTTGCAACTATAGCCCGCGCCCAAAATATTCTTGCCATCCAGCTCGATGGTCGCAATATCGATCCTTCTCCAGGTGGTTTTCTTTTCGGCATTAAGCTCCTTCTAGGATTAGACGAACATAGCTCGGTATTTGACACTTTTGCTAAGGCTCCAAAAATAGTTATTTTCATAGATACCTATGAGACCTTAACCCCGCTTGATTCTTGGCTGCGAGAAGTGTTCTTACCACAATTACCTGATCTTAGTTTGGTTGTCCTGGCAGGTCGTAATAGCCCTAGCGAAAGCTGGCTTGCCGACGCTGGCTGGCACGATTTAGTCAAGACCATTAGCCTGCGCAATTTGTTTCCAGAAGAAAGCCGAAACTACTTAGCAAAAAGAGGTATTGCAGCCCACCATCATCAGAGTGTTCTCGAGTTTACTCACGGTCATCCTCTAGCATTATCTCTGGTTGCAGATGTTTTTTCACACTATGATGGTGACTTACATTTTAGTTCTAAGACCTCGCCAGATATTGTCAAAAGTCTGCTAGACCGTTTCTTAAAACAGGTTCCTAGTCCCAAGCACCGTGAAGCTCTAGAAGTAGCCGCTCTAGTGCGAACGACCCAAGAAGCTTTGCTGAAGGAAGCTCTGGGGCTCGATGATGTACACGACTACTTTGAATGGTTAAGGGGCCTCTCCTTTATTGAAGCCGGTACAAGTGGCCTCTTTCCCCATGATCTGGCTAGAGAGTCACTAGATGCTGATTTACGCTGGCGAAACCCTGACCTTTATAAAGAGCTACATGCCAAAGTGAGGGGCTATTACAATCGTAAACTACAAGAAACCAGTGGTTTAGAACAGCAGCGTATTCTTTTTGAGGATGTTTACCTGCACCGCCATAATCCCATGGTTAAGCCCTTTTTGGACTGGGGTAAGTATGGCAGCGTCTTTGGCGAAAGAGCGAGCAACAGAGACTTGCCTGTCCTAAGGGAAATCGTTAAAAACCATGAAGGGGAAGCAGCCCTGATCTGGTTTGATTTTTGGGCTGAGCGGCAACCTCAAGGGATTACGGTTTACCGCGGTATTAATTCGGAACCGACGGGCTTCCTAATGGCTGTAAACTTGCGGCTTGCTAGCCAGGAGGATATCGCACTTGACCCTGCTAGTTGCGCCTCATGGAATTATGCAATGCGCTACGCCCCTCCACGCAGTCAAGAAAATGTCTTGCTTTTTCGCTTCTGGATGGCAAAAGACGAATATCAAGGGGTTTCGGCTACCCAAAGTATCATTTTTCTCAATGTGGTGCAGCAGTACTTTGCCACACCCAACCTAGCTTGGTCGTTTTTTCCCTGTGCTGATGCCGAGTTTTGGTTACCCGCCTTGCATTATATGGATATCAACCGTGCCCCTGAAGCTGACTTTGGCAGCGAACAACCGTTTGCTAATTTTGCGCATGACTGGCGCGCCCTGGATGTCGCTGCCTGGCTCGAGCTACTTGGTCAACGCGAGTTAAACACCGAACTCAAACCCGAGGATCTTGTTACAGATCGTCCTGAGCCACTCCTGGTTTTATCAGAACCAGACTTTAAACAGGCTGCCAAAGAGGCACTTAAAGATTATACTCGTAGCGTTATCCTTGGCTCAAATCCACTTATACATTCGCGAACGATCAAAGAACATACCGATGACGACCCTGTTGAAGCTCTTAGGAATTTATTAAAACAGGGTGCTGAATTGCTAAGACAAAATCCCAGAGATGAAAAAGCTTATCGGGCACTCTTACGAACATATCTCGAACCTGCGGCTACCCAGGAATTAGCCGCCGAGCTGCTAGACTTACCCTTTAGTACGTACCGCCGTCACTTAACCACTGGAGTGGAAAAAGTCGCGGATTGGCTCTGGCAACACGAGCTTCAAACCTAAAAACGGCTCAGGAGCTTGCTTTCGACTTATAGCCATAAGTGCTACTTTTATTATTATTTGTATGCGTTTGGCTAACTCTTGAATAAAATCAAATCGTTCCCCATTTGTCTCGTGAATATCTTAAAAATGCAATACAAAGGGGAAAGGACAGCAAGAAAATCTACAAAACTATGAATCTCGAGCCTGGCCCCTTGGGCCAGGCTTTTGTTGGGTTCCCAGAGAACTAGCATAGAGGGTTGCGATAGACTTTGTGCCAGTGTAGCTAATGAGCTTTTTGCATGAAAACCAAAACTTCGACAGGGCAATAGCTGCAAAAGCTCCCTCATATAATAGGTTTTGCCCACCCCAGAATCTCCTCAAAGTGCAAAGGACATTCCTCTACGTTTCTGAATTACAGGAGTGAATCGGCCCTGAAGCAACACAACCCTTTGTTCCTAAATTTAAGCAGATTTGTCTTCTTGGACCTAGGTAAATATCCAGGCTAGCCTTGTTGTCTAATCCAATTTCAAATGGCGAAATTAAGCAAACACAATTGATTCAAAACCATCAAAACACTATCAAGTGAACAGTTTTTGGTCTGGTGAATGAGCAGTTTTTAAGCCTACAACTAAAAGTAAGAAAAATATCCAAGTTTGCCTTGGCTGTGAATCTATCTGGCAACAAAGGAGGATTAAATCTCAAGAGAGTCACAAAAGTAAATACAAGAGGTTTACCACTTAAACTCAATTCATTTTTAAGGAGAAAACCATGAAGGTAAAACAAGCCAAATATTTGTTAGTTCCCAGTCTTTTAGCACTGCTCTGCTTACTCAGTATCATGTCATTTAAATTTTTGACAGTAAAAGCCTCTGACCACGATGATGGAGAAACCGATGCCAAAGGCCGCAATCTTAATCTGACAGATCTTTATGCCTTTAGAGAAAGCGATCAAAATGCCAGCGCCAGCAACAATGATCTAATTCTGGTCATGAACACGAACCCTCGCTCACTTCCCAGGCAGCAATATTATTTCAGTACCAATGCCAGATACGAATTTCATTTAAGCCGTGTCGTAGATAATAACGATATGCCGACGGGTTCCAGTGAGGGTATTTTGCGCTTTGAGTTTGGCGCACCTGACAACAATAATCAGCAGCCTATTAGTCTGACACTGATCCGTGATGGTCGGGAAGACATGGCTACTATGACCAATGATGGGAAAGCGCTCTTGACCACACCCCTAGGTCATGACCCTGTTATCGGTACAAGCACCATAGTCACACCTTATGGTAAAGACCCCATAACCGTTTTTGCGGGTCTACGCGAAGACCCCTTCTTCTTTGATGTGGAACAGTATTTTAGAGTAAGAGCTGGTGCGGCTGGTATTGGACCCGCAGTTGGCTTTAGAGAACCAGGCTATGACTTTACGGCTGGCTATAACGTCAATGCTATCGTGGTACGCATCCCCAGAAAACTTTTAAGTAACGTCACCGATACCTATGACGTCTGGGAAACCATTTCCACCAAAAATGCTGACGGCACCTATACTCAGGTAGAGCGTCTTGGTCGCCCAGGCATCAATGAAGCTTTAATCTTGACCAATGACTACCTAAATGCGCTAAACAGTGTTGGCCCAGACTTTGAAAGGGCCGCACTCTTAGGTCAAAACCCTGCGGCTGAAATTGCCGGTCCCATCGTTACAGAAGCCATGAATACCTTAAAAGCGGTTGGCAATGATGATGAGCGTGCTCTGGCACTGGTTAAAGCCTTCTTACCTGATGTCATGCGTATTGATACGGGTAAAGCAAGTGGCTACGCCAACGAGCTAAATGCAGGTGGCAGCCCCATACGTGGTCGATTACTTATGGATGACGTCATTGACATTACCTTAAGTGTGGTTACCAATGGCGGTATCACCAGCGATAATGTTTCTTATGCTGGCCCTAATGCTGGCGGTACGGGTCACCAAGCACTACTGGCAAGTTTCCCTTACCTATCTGCCCCTAACTAAATTTCTATTGTGTACCAGAGTTTGTGTTTGCTGGTGAATAAGGCTCCTTTTTAGGGTTCTGCCTTAGCAAACTTACAACATTGGACACCACCCTTTACCTCCACGGGGCGACCTTAAGCTCGCCCCAATTTACCTATCGTGATCTTTATTGCCCTATCTGAAAGGATACATATGCAACAAAGTATTTATATTCAAAGGTATTTCCACAAAAAATATTTAATCCTAATTCTGCTTCCCCTTATTTTGCTAACACTAGTACTAAACTCTCCAGGCTTCATTGTCCCAAAACTTGATGCCTATAGCTATCCGTACCAGACCAGTAGCGCTCAAGTAACCCAGCGCAAGCTCGAGCAGGACATTGCCTTTTACCAGAACCGTGTAAACCTGAACCCAACAGACGGGCTCGAGCTGGCTGCTTTAGCAAGTACCTATCTAAAAAAAGCACGCAGTTCAGGCTGGGCCAACTGGTACCTCTTAGCCCAGCAAGCCGCAGAGCGCTCTCTGCTTAATTTGCCCGTTTTTAATCATGGGGCTGTACTGGTATTGGCAGAAATTGCCGCAGCCCAGCATAATTTCACTGAGGCCGTTAACATGGCAAATGATATTCTTGAGTATCAACCAGGCAATGAAGCTGCCACCAGCCTTTTAGTCACCTCACTGCTGGCTCAGGGAAAGCTTATAGAAGCACAAACCCTTGCTGATAGTCTGGCTACTAAAGTCCCCTCATCTGGCACCCTCAGTCTGCAAGCCCTCCTTGAAACCGATCAGGGGCAAGATGATATAGCCGAAACTCATTTTCGCTCAGCCATAGGTCTTGAAGAACCTGGTGATGCCTATGCCAGTGCCTGGCTAAGGGTGCAGTACGGCAAATTTAAGGCTCGTTACGGAAAGTATACAGAAGCTACCGCGCTTTATCAGGAAGCCCTGCGAATCATTCCAGATTTTCCTTTAGCCCTGCTCAGTTATGCTGATCTAAACCTAAAAGAAGGTCACTTTTCGAAGGCCAATAACCAATTTCAAAAGGTTCTGGATCATAGCGAAAACTCTTCTACCATCTTTGATCACGCGGCGCTCCAGGGTCTGGCTCAGCTTGCCATTCTTAGAGCGAAAGATGCCAACCCAAACTGGCAACGGGCCGAAACCATTTTGCGTAAGGATGTTTTTAGCAACGCCTACGGGCATCGCCGTGAGTTAGCCCGACTCCTGCTAAGTCGAGGTGAGGGGCAAGATAATAAGGAAGCGCTCGAGCTACTTGAGAGTGAAATGGGCAACCGCCAAGATGAACAAACTCTCGAACTTTATGCCTGGGCGCTTTATAAAACGGGGAATCTTGCTAAAGCTGCCGAGGTCATTCAGACAACGCTGAGTACCGGGTTTAATGAAGCAGGTCTCTATTACCGTGCTGGGCTTATTGAGCAGGCACTGGGAGACAGTGAAACGGCTCAAGCCTATATAAATCAGGTCAAAACTCTAAACCCAGATTTTAATGCCGCACTTTGGGAAAAGCTCGAGTTAAGGAACTGAGTCATGAAACGATATCTGCTCAGTATTTTAATTCTTATGGGCTTGTTCTTCTATTCAACCGCCTTTGCCCACTGGGCTGATCTGGCAGCTGCTGAAATTTCCGTCAATGACAAAACGGTCACCCTTGTCCTGACCTTTCCTACGGGGCTAGTTGCTGATTTTGATGATGATGCCAACGGACAACTCTCAAGTCTAGAACTGAAGCACCACCACCTCGAGCTTGAAAGCTATTTTAAAGACCATTTGTCGGTCAACTCAAGCCGCGAAACAGCGCAGGTGAGGCTCGAGCCTAGCACCCAAAACACTCCAGGCAACCTGGGCTTAGGTACGGGTAGTCACACGACGCTTACCCTTAAATATATCTTTAATCAAGCCCCTGACAAACTAAGTCTTCACTATGGGCTGTTCCTGCCTGGCGTAAGCACCGCAAGCTGTCTGGCAACTATTCTAAACGGCCGAAAAACGGATACCTTTGTATTTACTCCAGAAAGTCCGAACTTAAACCTGGCTTCGGCTCGAGTCTCATTCTGGCATACGCTTAAGAGCTTTGTGGCTTTAGGCATCGAGCACATCTGGACTGGTTACGATCATCTGCTTTTTCTACTTACCCTGTTTATGCTTGGGGGTGGGCTAGCTTATCTTCTCAAAGTCGCAAGTGCCTTTACCCTAGCTCATTCTGTCACTTTATCTCTGGCGGTCTTAGGCCTTGTGTCCCTTCCAGGTCGGCTGGTTGAAAGTGGCATTGCTCTGTCTATTGCCTATGTAGCAGCGGAAAACCTTGTCCGCGATAAGGAGAGTGCTGCTCGCAGGCGCTGGCTACTCACCTTCTTCTTTGGGCTGATTAATGGTCTTGGTTTTGCCAGCATTTTGCGGGAAATGGCGATTCCAAGGCAAAGTCTGGCAACGGCCCTCATAAGCTTTAATCTGGGCGTTGAGTTTGGTCAACTGGTCATTGTTGCTTTAGCTTTTGGCCTTTTTGCCCTTATCAAACGCTGGCGTTATGAAGCCAGACTCCGCTGGGCGCTTTCAGCTTTTGCCGTTGTCATGGGCATGATCTGGTTTGTAGAAAGAGCGTTTGTTATCTGAAATGAGATCCGTATCAACAAAACCACAGGTCCTATCAGGGAAAAAACACCTGTCTGAAGTTTCTAGAAAACCATTGGCTAAAGGTGTCTCTTTATTCCCTTTTTCAAGAGGAATTATGGTTACTTTAAGCGCGGCTATCCTCCTCTGGTTTAGCTGGACATTTGTTATTCGTATTGCTTTTGTTTCTGGTAACAGCATGAAGCCAAGCTTGCGTCCCGGTCAGGTACTACTCTTAAAGGTCTTCCCTATCTGGCTAAAAACACCTTTTCAGGCTCGAGATATTGTGGTCTTACGCTCTCCGCAAGGGCTATCCCAGAAACGCTATGTTAAACGGCTCTTAGCCTTACCTGGAGATACTCTTTCGATTCGGCAGGACGGTATTTATCTAAACAGCGTAAAACAGGACAGGACATTAGCTGATCGACCTGATACCTTTCCTGATTTGGTCATCGCCAAGGGAGAAGTCATTGCGCTCGAGGGTTACCCTGTTTCAGACTTGCCCGCATATTTAAAATCAACGTTAACTATGCTCTTACCTCTAGAAGAGGCAATCATGGAAGAAAGCTTGAGTCAAATGATCGAAACCGTGGGCACCTTAAAATTAACTGCCAATCATTATTTTGTGCTAGGTGATAACCCTGACTACAATGCCTCAGAAGACTCGAGACTCTTTGGCCCCATTTCCAGAAATGACCTTCTGGCTATGGTGACACCTTTATAAACAGAGTGTGAATATAAACAAACTGCGTACAAAAATACCTAACCAAAAAGAATAGCGTTTGCTAAGCTGCGAAATGAGATAAGAATGGACACTTCTACAGAAACCCTCAAGCACTCTTACTGGTGCGCTGGTCTTTACCTGAACTTCCTGGCAGAAAAAGGCGATACTACTGGGATCTATACCCTGATTGATAGTGTAGTGAGCCAGGGAACCGAACCACCACCTCATACTCACACCCTTGAAGATGAAGAAATCATGGTGCTTGAGGGCGTGCTAGAGTACCGCGTTAACACTCAAAAAGGTATTTTACACGCTGGTGAGCAGGTGCTTATGCCCAAAGGTAAAGAGCATTATTTTCGCTGCCAAACCCCAGAGGTAAGGCTATTAGTGAAATTAACTCCAGGAGGCTTAGAAGAAAGCTTCAAGTCTTTTGGTGTAGCAGTAAAAGATTCGCTTTTACCCCCACCTCACGAGCAGGTTCCAAGTTTTGCCGAGATTGCCAAAATTTTTGCAGATGTTGGGGTTTTTTTTAGCCCAAGATAGAGTCTCATAAACCTTTAGTCGTATGTTTGGTAGTGACATCAGCTTTGCTCGCGTTCTGTCTTGAGCTCTGCTGGCAGTTTTGGTTTGGGTGGCCTTGGGGATATGTAAACCCAGCGTTTTTTAGTGTTTGGCATAGATCCATCCTAAGACTTTTCTTTTCTACCTGAAAAGCAAGACTGAACACGAACCTTTTAAATGAATCAAGCCTATAAAACCAAAGCCCTTAGGTCTGAGCTTTTGCTAAGCACCAGCCACTGACAACTTTTTAATAAATCGTCTGCGAAATAGCTCTAAAATCCTCAAGGGACGTTAAGCTAGGAGAATGCAAGCAAGTCGATTAAAAGGCAGGGTAAAGCATCTGTATAATTTCACAGGCTTAACGGTAGAGCAGTTTGATGACTTAAGCAAAGCAGTCGAAAAAGAGCTTGAGGTAACAAAAAGAACTGATTGTAAAGCAAGAAAACGAGCGGTTGGTGGAGGCAGGAAAACGAATCTAAGTGTCGAAGATCAAGTATTAGTAATTTTGATGTACTATCGCTTATATCTTACTCAGATACTATTAGGCTACTTGTTTGATTTGGATGATAGTAATGTGAGTCGTTTAATCAATAAGCTAAGATCCATTTTGATTGAAGTCCTGCCTGTACCTGTGCAAGAAAGAACCTTGCTTGCAGTGCCTGAAGGCTCAAAGAAACGCATTTCTAGTTTGGAAGAGCTACTTGAAAAACATCCTGAGTTTAAGGAAGTCTTGGTGGATGCTACCGAACAAGAAATCCAGAAACCTAAAGATAAGCAGAAGCGTAAAGATAACTACTCAGGTAAGAAAAAGCGTCATACCAACAAAACCCAAATAACTTCAACAGCTAATAAGCTCATTGTTCACTTGACTCGCTCTGTACCTGGCAAAGTCAGTGACATCAATCTGCTTAGAGGTACAGGTTTATTATCTGATTTACCCCCCCATATTGGCCTTCGTGTCGACAAGGGTTATGACGGTATCGAAAAAGACTTTCCTGAAAGGACTTTTCATCAACCTTACAAAGCCAGAAGAAACAAGCCTTTAGATTTCATCCAAAGATGCCTGAATCGCATTGAGCACAGTTTAAGGTTCCCAGTTGAACACACGATTGCCCATCTCAAACGCTTTAAGTTCCTTGCTGGCATCTTCAGAGGCAAAGAAGAAAGCTATGATGACAGTTTTCTTGCTATTGCTGGTCTTCATAACTTCAGAAAGCTTAATTCCTTAGTTTGGTAAGAAATATTAAGCAAGCTTGCCAAGCTAGACTTAGTTCGCCTTTTATTTCGCAGAGGATTTAGTATATTATTTTTTCATTACTTATCCGTAGTTGATTATAAAATTTATTGTTGTACTTATTTATGGAAATTTAGAATGTTTGTTTTTAAAATGTCACTTAGTTTGGTTTATGAAACTTACTGCAACAGAATCTGCTAAAAAGGTTGGCAAAGGTCGTATAACTCTACACAAAGATATGAAGACATCTCGGAAAACTATCAAATTCAAGGATAACCAGGCTTATCCGTTATGAATTGCATATAAGTTTTAGCTTTGGGGAATTATTAAAACTTACAAAAAGACGAAATGTTTTGAGAATAATTTGTTAATTTGGCAATCTTGAATTTATCAACCAGAAGTCTAGTAAGGAATCAATAGTAGATTGAATAGCTTCTTTTGTCTTTGGTTTGGGAATATGTATATTACTTTTAACTCTGTAACAGGCCTTGACAAATCCCTGGGTAACAAGGCTGGTGAAGATGATAATGGGGATATGCCTATACCTTGGCATGAATTTTA
>JAGQHN010000144.1 GCA_020431825.1 Trueperaceae bacterium
ACTTTTCGATTAAGAAGAACTCGAGGCGTTCATATGGCAGACAAAGCGTACGATTTACTTATCAAAAACGGTCACCTGATTGACCCAAAAAACAAGCTTGATCAAAAAATGGATGTAGCGATTAAGGGTGACAAAATTGCTCGAGTCGCCCCTGACCTGAACCCTGCTGATGCGACAAAAGTTGTTGATGCGTCGGGTCTTTATATCACGCCTGGCCTTATTGACATTCATGTGCATGTCTACCATACACGTGAACCCGAGGGCTTGAGCATTATGGCAGATTTTCACTCGTTCCGCTCAGGTGTTACCACCATGGTCGATACCGGAACCGCGGGGGCAAAACATTTTTTGCACTTTAAACGCACCGTCATCGATCAGGCAAAAACCCGCATTTTTGCCTATATCAACATTGTCAAATCAGGCATGATTGGCCCTTTTGAGCAGGACCCTGCAGAATTTGACCCCGAACTGGCAGCCTCTATCGTGCTGGCCTACCCTGAAACCTGTGTCGGCATAAAAACCGCGCATTACTGGACCAAGGAACCCTTTGATGCTGAGCATACTCCGTGGCTGGCTGTTGACCGTGGGCTCGAGGCATCAGCCCTTTGCAAAAAACCCTTAATGGTCGACTTCTGGCCACGCCCCGAGCGCCCTTACCCGGAGCTACTCAAGAAAATGCAACCCGGCGATATACACACCCACGTCTTTGCCCAGCAATTTCCCGTTTTAGATGACAACAACAAACCCCAAAACTACCTCTTTGAGCAGCAGGAGCGCGGCATCGTTTTTGATCTGGGTCACGGCGCTGGTAGCTTCTGGTTCAGGCTGGGTGTACCGGCTATGCAAGGCGGCTTTATGCCAAACTCTATAAGTACCGATTTGCATATTGGCAATGTGAATGGGCCCGTCGTAGACATGATTACCACCATGTCTAAAATGCTCATTATTGGCATGCCGCTTCAGGAAGTTATTTATAGATCTACCGTCACTCCGGCCGAAGAAATTGGTCACCCGGAACTTGGGCACCTGACGGAAGGGGCGGTAGCAGATGTGGCACTACTAAGGCTCGAGCGTGGTGACTTCTCTTACACTGACTGTGGTCGTGCCAAAATGAAAGGGGATCAAAAGCTCTCTTGTGCCATGACGATTCGAGCAGGAGAAGTTGTCTATGACCCCGAAGGCTTCAGCATGCCTCTCTGGGAAGAAGCGCCTAAACCCTACTGGGAGATACGCAGTTGAGCAGCTATGAATCTCTGGGCATACGCCCGGTTATAAATGCCTTTGCGACCTTAACCAAACTGGGTGGTTCGGTTATGCCAGCCGAAGTTGTGCAGGCAATGGTGGACGCCTCCAAATGCTTTGTTGACCTGCATGACCTCCAGCGCAAAGTGGGTGAGCGCATTGCTGAACTCACCCACAATGAAGCGGCTTACGTCAGCAGTGGCGCAGCGGCTGGTCTGCTGCTAGCAACGGCTGCCTGTGTTGCAGGCAAAAACCCCGACCTCATTGAGCGCTTTCCAAATTTATCTGGACTAAAAAATGCAGTTATTGTGCAACGCTTGCACCGCAATGGCTATGATTATGCCGTTCGTGAAACAGGCGTCAAACTTGTAGAAATTGGCTCTGAGGATGGCACCAGTGAAGACGATTTAAGGCAAGCCTTAAATGAAAATACTGCTGCTATTTTCTGGTTTCAGGGAGCAATGAATAGGCCTTCGGAGTTAGCACTAGACAGGGTTATCACGATTGCCAATGAACACGGTGTACCTGTCATTGTTGACGCTGCTGCCCAGCTTCCGCCGGTCGAAAATCTATGGAAGTTTACGCAAATGGGCGCTGCCCTGGCAGTGTTTAGTGGCGGCAAAGACCTCAGTGGGCCACAGTCATCTGGATTAGTTTTAGGCCGCAAGGATTTGATTGAGGCCATCCGCATGCACGGCGCACCTAACCACGCTGTTGGTCGCCCGATGAAAGTCGGTAAGGAAGAAATGATGGGCTTACTTGCAGCGGTTGAGCGCTACCTGACACTTGACCATAAAGCCAGGGGCGTAGATTTTGAGGCCAGGGTCAAGCTCTGGAATGAAGGTTTAAAGAATATCGAAGGTGTAACAGCAAGTAGAGATTACCCCAACGAAGCAGGCCAGCCTGCCCCCAGAACACTGCTCAGCTTTTCAGAAAAATATAGCAAAGACGAAATCATCCAAAAACTATGGGACGGTGACCCCTGCATTGCTGTGGCACCTGCTAACGGCAATGGCATCTTGCTAAACCCCATGACGCTAGATGATGTTGAGGCAGAGATTGTCTTGCAAAGGCTTAAAGAGGTAATGGTTTGAGTTCTCTGCGACTTGACACGCTAAGCATAATGGCGGCAGATCTGGGACCAGAAAACCCCCTGCCCCCACTACTCAATGAGCGAGAACTCCATGAGGTGAGCTACGCCGAAGGTGTTCCGCAGGAAATGCTCGAGCAAATTGCTTATGGTCATCTGCCCAACATCCTCCCCTATACCCTGCAAGATGGGTATACCCGCAACCGCTACGAACAAAAGCTCAAAGTTGCCGTTTTAGAAAACGAAACCTTAAAAGCCACTTTCTTGCTTAACTATGGGGGCCGACTCTGGTCACTGCTACACAAACCCAGCGGTCGTGATTTGGTAACGGTCAACCCGGTGTTTCAACCTGCCAACCTGGCCCTGAGAAATGCCTGGTTTAGCGGTGGTGTCGAGTGGAACATTGGCACCATTGGGCATACGCCCTTCACCTGCTCAGCCATGTTTGCGGCTCGAGTCAGCGCCTCAGACGGAACTCCCGTTTTACGCCTTTACGAGTGGGAGCGCATACGGCAAGTTTCTTATCAGCTTGACTTTTATCTGCCGGATGGCTCAGACATGCTTTATGTCCATGCACGCATCATCAACCCACATGAGCATGAGCTTGCCATGTACTGGTGGTCAAACATTGCTGTGCCTGAATCTGAAGATACCAGGGTGGTCGTCCCAGCAGAAAAAACCTACCGCTTTGCCTATCATAAAGAGTTGACGATCGTACCTGTTCCTGAGTTTGATGGTGAGGACCGGACCTATACAACAGTAAGCAAACGTGCGGTTGACTACTTCTTTCACCTCGAAGATGGTCAGCGCCGCTGGATAAGCGCAGTTGATGGTGCTGGGAAAGGTCTGGTACAAACTTCTACCGATTTACTTAAGGGCCGTAAACTCTTTTTGTGGGGCACCGGGCAGGGCGGCAAACACTGGCAGGATTTTTTATCTGAACCCGGTTACCCGTATTTAGAAATACAGGCAGGTCTGGCACGTACCCAGCTCGAGCACCTCAAAATGCCCGCCCAAACCGAGTGGGACTGGCTCGAAGCCTATGGGCTCATGGAAGCTGACCCCGGCAAGATTCATGGTGACGACTGGGCACAAAGCCGTGCCGAAGTTGAAAACAGGCTCGAGCGCCTCCTGCCAAGAGAAGCAATGAATGCTGAACTGGAAAATGCCCGAAGCTGGCAAGACACCGTACCCGAAGAAATCATGCATCAGGGCTCTGGTTGGGGCTATCTGGAAGAAAAACGCCGCGAAAAAGCTCATGAAAAAGCATTTGCTCCCAATGGGCTTATTTTTCCTGAAACCTCGCTTACATCACAACAAACACCCTGGCTCGAGCTACTCGAAACCGGCACTTACCCCAAAACGTTTGATGAAGCAAACCCCAGCTTTATGGTGCAAAACGAGTGGCAGACAATGCTTGAAAGCTCTCTGGAACAAAATGATGAGAACTGGGCCGCTCACCTGCAACTTGGCATCATGCAGGCTTATAACGGTGAAACTGACAAATCCCGTTTCTCCTGGGAAAGCTCACTGAGGCAACAAGAAAATGCCTGGGCACACCGCAACCTTGCCGTTTTAGCCAGTCAGGAAGAAAAGCCTGACATAGCTGTAGACCACCTGAAAAAAGCCCACGCTTTAAAACCCCAGCTCATACCGCTGGCAATAGAACTGGGTAATGCCATGCTCAAAGACGGAAACAACAAAGGCTGGTTCGAGCTTTGTCAAACGCTCACCTCCAAGGTCAAAAACCACGGTCGCATACGTTTTATAGAAGCTCAAGCCGCGCTAAGGGAAAAAGAGCTGGCAATTGTCGAAAAGTTTTTTGCTGATAATGTCGTTATAGCAGACCTGCGTGAAGGTGCAACCCAGCTTACTGACCTCTGGTACGACTATCATTCGGTGAAGCTAAGTCAGGAAGAAGGAATAGCTATAGATGACGCGTTAAGACAACGTGTTGAAAAGGAGTTTCCTATACCAGAGCAATTTGATTTCAGGATGCTCGAGTCCTAGCCTAAAACAATATTTTATTTGACAGCCTACTTTTCAGATAACTTTTTGAAGTCTAAGGAAACCTGTCTTTTCAGTAGGATCGTGTAGTAAGAATAGGGTGGTCAAGTCTGCGAGATGCAACCAGAAGTGAAGTCGTAGTATCTTCAGGTTCCAAATCAGGCTGTTCTTCTAAAACCTGAGTGTGGGATAAACGATTAGTAAGCAGTTTAAGCGCATCAATAACGCGAATCCGCATACCTCAAATGCAAGGAAAGGACCTAGGACCTCCACAGTACTGTTCAGGCTTAAGGGTGATTCAGCTTAAAGGTTCGCTCGAGTTGCCATTCATAGAATTATTGTACGTTTGTGGGAAGGAAAAAACGAAAATCAGGACTTGCTGAAGCGTTGCCGCTAAATTGTGCCAAGACTAACGACTTCTTGGGTAGTTTAATTTGGGCATTGTCGAGAAACCTATATTGATGCACTTATCTCCTTTATCCAAAGGCAAAACATCAGCATCTATAGAGTAAACAAAGAATTAGTTATCAAAGCACTTTTGCTTTGTCGTCCGTCCGGGCGAATTTCTATCTCCGATGCTCTTATTTGGGCTACCGCACTATCATCGTCACCTGAGCAAGCAACTATCTATACGTTTGATAGGCGTTTTCCAGCAGAAGGCGTTGTGCTTAAGAACGAAAAGCTGACATAAAACGGTTGAGGACTGGCTGAGCAACGGGTCAGTCATTTTGCAGAATACTTTGTTCAGTTAAATGAGCCTTAGCTTCTTGAAATAAAGCCCAGGGTTCTGGTTTTAATGTCAGCTCGTCATGCTGCTTATGCCACGCCTCATAATAGCTTTTTGCCAGTTCATAATCTTGTTGAACCCAGTAATAAACCACCGCATTTTCTAAACTAAACAGCCAGCTATATGGCAAACTCTGAGAGAAATTTTCATGGAGTGTAAAAGCTTCTGCCATATAAACACTGGCTTCTTCATAATTTGCCTGCTCAAGGCAAATTTGGGTTATAACGTTGATAAAACCTAGTAGCACATGGGGTTTCTGATGGCAGCGCAAATTCTCGAGTTCTCTAAGCATCAGGCTCAGACCTTCAGTAGTTTTTCCCTGTAAACACATAAGCCGCCCAATTGAAAAGTTTTTATGGCTCACTATTTCATCATCACCCAGTTCTTTATGGATATCGCGGCTTGCCTCGTAGACATCCTGAGCAGCTTCAAACTTGCCTTGTCTAACATAGAGCTGACCTTCGGTACGCAAATCTACCGCAGTACCCAGGCGACTGTGATTAAGACGGCGCGTAGTCGTCAGCAGCTTCTCTACCTGCCTTGCATCAAAAGGCAATCGGTGCCACTCGTAGGCATCTATATAATGTGCTGCCAAATTACCATAGGCCAAGCGCAGCAAGGTTTCATTTTGAGAGCTCTCAGCTAAGTCGAGCAGTTCCACAAAAGTGTGTTCCGCTTTGTCTAGCTCTTCGCTAAGCTTGTAGTAAATACCAAGCTCATTTAAACATCTTCCAAGGGTAATAACATCGGTACAGGTCTTGCTTAATGCCAGCGCCTCGAGTAAAAACTTTTCTGCCTGCAGAAATTCTGGCGTCATGCGGGCTCGAGCTCCAACCGCCCTCAAGAACTTGGCTTTGAGTAAAGACTCCTCTGGCTCCTGGCCGTACTTAAGAATGGACTGAATGATGCGCCAGCCCTCGAGATCATAGAGATGACCACGAATACCCCAAAAATAGGACAGAGCAACAACCAAGCGGCTGCTAGCATTGATATCTTTACCTATCGTATAGCTAAACACCTGGCGAAAATTATCTATTTCAGCAGCCATCTGGGCAACCACTTCAGACTGCTGCGGAGTGCGCAGAGCTTCATCTGATGCCTCAGCAAAACTCAGGAAGAAATTAATAAATGCCTGCACCAGGCTAGCCTTTTCCTCTGCCTCGAGCTTTTCACTGGCATATTGTCTGACAGGAACCGGAAGCTCGAAACGACCACTGGAATGTTGTTGCACCAGAGATTTATTGATCAACCCCAGGAGCGTTCGCAAATCCAGTCCAGCAATCGCCAGAGCACTTTCACGGTTAAACCCACCCTGAAATATGCTAAGCCTGCTTAGGGCTAGCTGCTCCGCAGCACTTAAGAGTTGCCAGCTGGTATCAAGGACAACTCTCATACTCCTGTGCCGCTCAGGCATGGCTGGGTCATTGCTGGCTAAAAGATCAAGGCTGCGCTCTAAGTCCGCTAGCATTTCACTGGGAACCAGTAAAGGAAGCCAGGTCACTACCAGCTCAATCGCCAGCGGCAAGCCTGAAAGCACCTGACAAAGCTGAACTATGACTTCCCGCTCATGCACATCAGGACTGAAATCCAGTCTAATGCGTTTTGCCCGGTCCATAAAAAGGTCAAAGGCAGCGATAGATTCTGTCACAGTCAGCTCTGCCTGGACAGCCAGACCTTTCAGAGGATAGCGCCACTCTTCGCGTAAGCCCAAACTTTCTCGTGAAGTTACCAATAGGCGCAGTCTGGGACAGGTACTTAGCAGCTCAGAAAGAAACACCGCGCCATCCAGCAAATGCTCAAAATTATCAAGCACCAGTAGCAAATCTTTATCAGATAGCTGCTGTACTAAGGCGTGTTTGATTGAAACATCAGCGCTTAACTCGAGCCCCAGAAGTTCCGCTATACGCTCTGGCAATAAGTCGGCACTTGGCAATGACGCCAGTTCAGCAAACAGCACACCATCACGAAACTGGTCAGCAATCTGACTCGCAAGTTCTTGCGCCAAGCGAGTCTTGCCAACCCCACCTACCCCCATAAGGGTAATCAGGCGTCTGTCAGGCAACTGGCAGCTATAACTCAGTTCAGCCAGATCGGTCTCGCGACCAAAAAATCTGGTCGTAGCCTGGGGCAAAAACTGTGCCTTCGTTTGCGTAGACGGCCTCGCCATCTTTAAGGGCAGAGGCCAGTGACGTTCCTCGGTCAAATAGAGCTTTAAAAGGGTAGCCTCGTCGATTATGTCATTACCGGCAAGCTTTGCAGCGAGCGTCTCGGTAATAAAACCTGGTTCTACTGCCAGGTCATTATGCAGACGCTCTTTAAAGTTTTTATAGACACGCAGCGCGTAAGTACGCTCAGATAGGGCAGCCAAATGATACAGATAAAGTTGCAGGGCATCTTCATCTAGGGGATCGCGGCTCAGCAGCTTCTCAAGCCAGGGCCTGGCTAATTCAGACTTTTTTTCAAGGGCGAGGTGCCAGCAGTAATTTAAGACAGCTGTGTGCCAGAGGCGATGCACATCTTCACGCTCATGCTCGAGCCACTGCTGAAAGTCCGGAATACCTGTCTTTAAATCAGCAAGCAAATCTCCCTGATACAGCTCCAGAGAACGCTGCCAGTCTCTGGCCTCAAGTGCCTCATAAAATGCCGTTACGTCGGTATTCAGCAAGAGCCGAACATGATCATCTTTTAAGTCAAGCTGAACCCAGGGCAACTGTCTGGCGCGAAAAATCAGCTGCCTTAATTTAAGTCGCGCTTTGGGCGTATCCTCATCGGGCCAGAAGAGCTCGGCAAGCTCGTTGCGGCTTACCCAATCGGCTTTTAGCACCAGATAAACAGCTAGAAAAAACGGATGCTCGAGCTTGGGCTTTTGCCAACCATCCTTATAAACTTGTGGCGCACCCAAAAGCTTTAAAACCATAGTAACCCTGACCCTCTTTAAACCCTTAACTACTAAGTTCAGGGTTTTCGCTTAGAGCATAACAAAGCTTTAGCTTGGCAGATACCTTATTTTCTAACTTTTAGCGGCTAGCTGAAAATAGTAACTGTACTGCCAGTTATTAGGGCTAGGTACAGTGTCGGCGAATCAGGGTCTCATAAATGTCAACGGAGCGCTCGAGCTGTCCCAGGTCAATCCACTCACCAACCGTATGGGCCTGTTCTATATTTCCTGGTCCTAAAATAACCAGGGGTAAATACTGACCATAAACCAGCGCTTCGGTACCATAAGGCACGGTAATTGCCTTTGGCTCTCCAGTAACCTCGAGGCTGAGTTTTACTACTTCAGACTCGGGTGAGGTATAAAACGGCTCATGCCCTTGCACCTGAATATCAAACCCATAATGCTTTGCGCGGTCAACAATAAGCTGACGAACCGCCATGTTATCGACACCGGGCATACTGCGAAAGTTAGCCAGGCAGGTCGTTTTTGAGGCAGTTACATTGCCAGCGCAACCGTAATCGGTCATGGTCAAATTAAAGCCGTTGGTAGGCGGGTCAAACTGATGGTCCATAAACTGCTCTTCGGTCATAAAGCGCTGTTTAAGTTGGGCCATCTCTGCCAAAAAAGGGGCAATTAGAAAATTAGAGGAAATCCCTTTATCGGTACTGCTATGGGCCGCAACCCCATGGGCCGTTACAATATTCCAGTACCCACCCTTGTGAGAATAGATGGGTACAAGTTCACTGGGCTCAGCCACCACACCCATGTCTGGCCAGTTTTGGGCAAAGAGTTTTGACTCAGCCACCACCTGCTTCACCCCGTTAAAGCCATGCTCTTCGTCAGCGGTGGCAACTACATAAACGGGTTTTTTCAGGCTCGAGGCAGCAACTTTAGCTGCCGCTAGCATGGTCGCCGCAAGAGGCCCTTTCATATCGCAGCTACCCCGACCAAATAATTTTCCGTCTTTTACTTGCGGCTCAAAGGCAGCCCACTGATCTTCGGCACCAGGCACCGTATCGCTATGCGAGAAAAAGCCAAAGCCCCCTTTACCCTCGCCTTTTTTCGCAATGACACTGGCTTTTTTCTGTCCATCTTCGGGGTGAGTGTACTCGAGCCTTTCAACCTCAAAACCATTTTCCTCAAAAAAGCCTTGTATGGCGTTAGTAACGGCAAAATTACTATCCCGACTTACAGATGGGATTTTGATAAATTCACTGCTGAGTTCAACTACACTGGGTAAGGGCATGTTCCATCCTTTGCACACATGAAATTAGACGGCGTACCAGATTTTGTGTATTTCCCAAGCTCAAATCCTATGCGGCTCGAGCTTGGCCTTCACCCTGTACAAAAATCAGAACGCCTTCAACCTTAAGGCTTAGCATAAACCGATTAATTGACCATATTCAAACACTTGCCGGCTAAGCGATTTGCTAGGCATTTCCAGAAACTCTCCCAATCGCTGCTTCTGATAAACTAGCTTAGCAATTTAAGCTTAGTAAACCTAAGGAGCGCATTATGACATTCGAGGGACTTTTTAAATGGCGCTGCATCGGCCCCTACCGCGGCGGCAGAGTTGTAGCCGTAGCAGGCGACCCCAAAGACAAGAACACTTTTTATTTTGGAGCCTGTGCTGGCGGCGTCTGGAAAACAACCGATGCAGGCACCTACTGGGAATGTGTTTCAGACGGCTTTTTTAAAACCTCATCGGTGGGAGCGCTGGCGGTATCAGAAAGCGACCCCAATGTCATTTATGCTGGCATGGGCGAAACCACCATTCGTATAGATGTCTCTCATGGTGATGGTGTTTACAAGAGTACCGATGGCGGCAAAACCTGGCAGCACATGGGCCTGGCTGATACTCGCCATATCGCCAAAATCAAAATCCACCCGACAAATCCTGATATTGTCTGGGTAGCAGCCTTTGGTCATGCCTTTGGTAAGCACCATGAACGCGGCGTTTACAAGTCTACCGATGGAGGTAAGACCTGGCAGCAGGTTCTGTTTAAGAGCGATAAAGCTGGCGCCATAGACCTAACGCTGGACGCGAATAATCCTCGCATACTCTATGCCAGTATCTGGGAAGCCTACCGAAACTTTTGGAATATAAGCAGTGGCGGCGAAGACAGTGGCATCTATAAATCAACCGATGGGGGGGAAACCTGGACTGACATCAGTCGCAATGAGGGTTTACCTAAAGGCTTACTCGGCAAAATTGGTCTGGCTGCTTCACCTGTACAGAACGGTCGCGTCTGGGCTATTGTTGAAAATGCTGAAGCAGCTGGAGTTTACCGCAGCGATGACTACGGTGAAACCTGGGAGCATAGCTCTAACGACCTGAGGCTAGTCTCGAGGGCATGGTACTACATGCACCTGACCGCCGATACTCAGGACCCAGACACGGTTTATGTCAATAATCTAAGCTTCTGGAAATCTACCGATGCGGGTAAAACCTATACCGAAATTGGCACGCCTCACGGTGACAACCATGATCTCTGGATTGACCCCGAAAATAATCAGCGCATGATACAGGGCAATGACGGCGGGGCCAACGTTTCGCTTAACGGTGGGGCCACCTGGTCAAGTATTTACAATCAGCCAACAGCGCAGTTTTACCATCTAGAAACCGATAATCAAGAACCTTACCGCGTTTATGGTACCCAGCAGGATAACAGTAGCGTATCGGTACCCAGTCGCAGCCCAAACCAGTCCATAAGCTGGAGCGACTGTTACACCGCTGGTACGGGTGAAAGCGGTTATATCTGCCCTCACCCAGATGACCACAATATTGTTTATGTCGGTGCAATTGGCAGCAGTCCAGGGGGTGGCAATGCCTTACAGCGCTATGACCACCGCACCAAGCAGTTAAGGCTGGTGACCACCTGGCCTGAGGCCATGAGCGGCTCAGGAGCGGGTGAACACAAATACCGCTTTTTCTGGACCTACCCCATCTTTTTCTCACCCCACGATGCCAAAACGATTTATATAAGCGGCAATCACGTATTCAAGACCACCAATGAAGGGCAAAGCTGGGAAATTGTCAGCCCGGATTTAACCAGAGCCGACCCCGACAAACTTTTGCCTTCGGGTGGCCCCATAAATAAAGATGCTGTTGGCGCTGAAATTTACGCCACTATTTTTGCTCTGGCAGAAAGCCCCCTCGAGCAAGGCGTACTCTGGGCAGGTAGCGATGATGGTCTGGTTCATATAAGCAAAGATGGTGGCAAGTCCTGGACAAACATAACGCCAAAAGGTTTTCCTGAGTGGACCATGGTGAGTATGCTCGAGCCCTCAACACACAGCGCCGGAACCTGCTACATGGCAGCCACGCGTTACAAGCTTGATGACTATGAGCCTTACCTTTACAAGACGACCGACTACGGCAAGTCCTGGACAAGGATTGACAAGGGCATTGAAAGAGATCATTTTACCAGAGCTATACGCGAAGATCCTGAGCGCGAAGGTCTCCTCTATGCTGGCACCGAATCAGGCCTATACATCTCGCTTGATGGTGGCAAACTCTGGCAAAGCTTCCAGTTAAATTTACCCATCACACCTATTTATGATCTCAAAATCAAAAACCAGGATTTAATCGTGGCTACCCACGGTCGTTCCTTCTGGATATTGGATGATATCAGTCCTTTGCACACTATGGACGAAAAACTTTTAAAACAGGATGCCTTGCTTTTTTCGCCCAGAACAACCAGCCGCATTTTGCCAAAGATTTTTGAAGATGAGTTTGGCGGCGCAGCAGGCAAAAACTATATGGGCTCATTAGGTATCGTAGCAGCCTATACAACAAGCAAAACACCTGAAGGGATAACTGAAGCCCATTTCCTGGATACGGGCACCAACCCTACAAGGGGCGTCTTACTCAGGTACTATCTGAAAACTGTTCCAGAAGAAAAAATTACCCTCGAGATTCAAGATGCCAAAGGTAAAACAATCAGAACGTTCTCGAGCCTTAGCGATGAAGAAAAGGCTCAGCTTAAGGAAAGTTCGCACGCCGAGATCGGCCTGACCAAAGAGCAAGGCTTCAATCAATTTGTCTGGGATATGTACTACCCTAAACTCCCTGCCATTGAAGGAACGGATGTTGCCGCCAAAAGCAGCATTAGTGGGCCAATGGTGGCCCCTGGTAAATTTACTGCAGTTTTAACCGTAGGCAAAAAGAGCTACAGCCAGGACTTCACCATTGTGTCTGACCCTATGGCAGGCAAAGTCAGGCAAAAAGACCTCGAGGAACAGTTCAAACTCTGGAAAGAAATCACCGATAAATGCGAAGAAGTTATCACTACGGTCAATCAAATGCGTGACTTACGCGCACAGCTTGATGGCTGGGCAAAACGCGCTGATGAAAAACTTGCTGGTGACGCAAAAACGCTCAAAGAAAAAGTACTCGAGCTAGAAAAAACGCTCGTCGTGCCAGATGCGCGCCCAGGTTGGCCCGACCAGATGAACAACGGGATAAAACTCTTAGGCAAGCTTACTGGCCTTATACCCATTGTCAGCACCGGGGATTATAAACCCACCGATCAGGCGCATGAAGCTTATAAGGATTTTGCAGCCAGGATTGACCAGCAGGTCAAAGCCTTTAATAAGTTAGTTAAAGATGATGTAGCGAAACTCAATAAAAAGCTTAAAAAAGCTGATGTGCCTAATATTGTCGTCTAAACAAACCTACTTTTACACTCGTAAGGCGTTGCTCTATGCAGCGCCTTTACTCTATGGCAGAAGCTACCGCAGGGCCACCCTCTCTCTATGGGACTAGTTTTCTGGGCCATTATCTTACTTAA
>JAGQHN010000145.1 GCA_020431825.1 Trueperaceae bacterium
GAAACAAAAACTTCTCAGGAAAGTTAAGAAAGGATAAACCGATGGTTACTACTCCAAACTATGTTCGTGCTGCTAGTGTCAAAGAGCTTAAGGAGGCAGGGCTTAAAGCCGTAACTGTCAAGGATAGAGTGGTTTTGCTGGTCCACCATGAAGGTCAGATTTTTGCGCTGGATAACCGCTGCCCGCATATGGGCTTTCCACTCGAGCGCGGCAGTGTGAAACGGGGTCTGCTGACCTGCCACTGGCACCATGCCCGCTTTGAGCTTTGCTCCGGAGGGACTTTTGACATCTGGGCCGATGACGTGCGCAGTTATCCTTTCGAAATTCAGGAGGGTGACATCTGGGTTAATCCAAACCCGGAGCGGGATGAGGTTGCCTATCAGCTGGGCAGACTCCAGTCAGGGCTCGAGCAAAACATCAGACTGGTGCTAGCCAAAGCGGTCATTAGTCTGTTAGATCATGACGCCTCTCCTGCCGAGCTTTTAAAAGTTGCCGGGCAGTTTGGCAGTCAGCAGCGGCAGGCAGGTTGGCGCGACGGCCTCACCATTTTGAGTGCCATGGCAAACACTTTGCCCTACCTGAGCGAGAGCGATAAATCGCTGGCACTTTTTCATGGCATGCTTCATGTCGCTAACAATGTCATGGGGCAAACTCCCCACTATGAACTCGAGCCCCTAAGCACTTCTGACGTCTCAGTAGCCCGTCTCAAAGCCTGGCTCCGCGAATTTGCCGAAGTTCGTGACCGCGACGGCGTCGAGCGCGTCCTTTTGACGGCCCTAAAATCTGGCTACGGTCATGCTGATCTAGCTGACATGCTATTTGCTGCCGTTACTGATCATTACTTTTTAGATACCGGGCATAGCGTGGATTTCATCAATAAAGCCTTTGAAATGCTTGATCAGATGGGCTGGCAGGAAGCTACCACGATTTTACCCAGCATTGTTCCCGCTTTAACGGACAGCGAACGCATGGAGGAAACCAATAGCTGGCAAAACCCCGTTCACTTAGCTGAACTGCTCGAGCCTGTCTTTAGCGACTTACTGGCTGGCAAACTTGGTCGGGTTTCACAATCAGTTCGGCTAAGTGCGGAAGCTTTTGACGCACTGACTGAAACCCTGCTGGGAAGTGACCCGGAAACTATCATTAACGCCTTAAAACAAACGCTTGACAGTGGCGTTGCTTTTACCCAGATTTCGCTGGCACTCAGTTTTGCGGCGGCCAAACGGGTTGCCAGATTTCATACCAGCAATGAATTTGGAGATTGGATTAGCGTGCTACATACCTTTAGTAGCGCCAACGCCACTCACCAGCTCTTAAAACGGGCTCCTTCCCTGGAGGGTTTGCGCGGCGTCTTTCACACTGCGATGCACCTTTATCTAAACCGCTTTTTAAATGCCCCTGCGGCAAGACAGCCCAGTGCCAAAAGCGTAGAAGGTTTGAACACCAATGGGGAGACCTTGCTGAAAGACCTGCTCGAGCTTACCAATGCCCGCGAAAACGTAGAAAAAGCAGCAGCTGTAACCTACCGCTACCTGGAACAAGGTCACGATGATGCCAGGCTCATCCAGACACTGGCACACAGCTTACTCCGTGAAGACGGCGAGTTTCACTCTTACCAGATGCTAGAAGCAGGCATTCAGCTTTACCAGGAACTCAAAGCAGAAAGACCGGAGCATGCCCCCACCGTTCTGGTAGCCGTAGCCCGCTATCTGGCAGGTCACGCACCCACTGACAGAGCGACCACTCAGACCTACCGCATTGCCAGTCGTCTACATGCAGGCGAGGCTCTTGCCGCAGATTAGAGCTTGATAGCCTGACCCGTTTGCGCCGACTTCCGCGCAGCGTCCAGCACTTCAACCACGATGAGGTTGTTCTCTATGCTCCACAGCGCACTTGGTTGATACTTGTCTCTGACCACTGCAGCGAGACATAAAAAGGGGTCACGTTCAGGGGTAGCAAGAGGCTCGAGCGTTTCCTTTACTTCTTCTGCACCAGCCAGCCTCGAGCTTAAGCGCGTAGCATCATGAGCATAGAGATAGCCCTTTTGACCGTAAAGCTCCATATCTTTACGTCCAATGGGCCAGTTCCACGAACCCTGTACAAGCGCCTGTGCTTTGGAGTAAGTCAAAATAATGGTGGCATCATCATCTACCTTGCGGTAAGCCGGGTCATCTTTTATCTGACTGGTAACCGCTGTAACGCTAAGCGGTTTTTGATTACCCATAAGCCAGGTCATGAGGTTGACACCGTAACAACCAAAATCCATAAGGGCACCTCCACCATTTAACACAGGGTCAAGTAGCCAGTTTAAAAACTCGGGGGAACAACCAATTTCCTTAGGGCCTTTGTGACCATCATGAACTACCAGTTTGTGTAAGGCACCAAGCTGCCCATCCTCTATGATGCGTTTATAAGCCTGATGTGTGGTGGCATACCAGGACGTTTCGTAGTTGGTAATGAGCTGCACCTGATGCCGCTTTGCCAGCTCTGCCATTTCTGTTGCATGTTCCAGCGAAACCGCAAAGGGTTTTTCCACCATAATGTGAATGCCTCTTGGCGCGCACAGTTGAACAGCACTAAGGTGGTCAAAGGTATGGGTAAAAACAGCTACCCCTTCGGGTCTGGTTTGCTCGAGCATGGTTTCAGCATCGCTAAAGAACAGTTCTTCCGGCAAGCTGGTTTCTGCTATGTATTTTTCAATCAAACTTTTATCTGCCTCGGCAATACCAACAAGGTCAAATGCTTCAAGATAAAAATCTAATTTACGAGTGAGCCAGTGAATATGACCATGAACCAGACCAATAATTGCAAGACGGGGTTTAGTTGTCATGAAACCAGCTTAGACGATTTTTTCTTGCTTAGAGGTAAAAGAGGCAAAATCGGTCAGGTAACTTTTCTGAAGCAGCTTTTTTGCAAAGAGGAATCCCCCTTAGTTCCCCTTTGGGAAAAGGGGAAACAGACGTTTACCCCCTCCTTTCTTAAAGGAGGGTTGGGGAGGATTCCTCACTGAGACTCAAGCCTCTCCTCAACAAGCGCATAAATTCTTGCTATGACCACATCAAGCTCTTTGAGAACTTCCAGATTGCTAAACCTTATGACCTCTATACCTAAACCCTCAAGGTATTGGGTACGCTCTGCATCTCGAGCTTTTCCATGTTCTTCATAGTGCTGTGAACCATCCACTTCAATAACAAGTTTCACCTTATGAGCATAAAAATCAGCGATAAACCGCTCAATCGGGCGTTGGCGATAAAACTGCACACCTAAAACCTGCTTTCGGCGCAAACGTTGCCATAAAGCTAGCTCAGCATCGGTCATGGTTTTTCGCAAGACTCGAGCGCTTTCTTTAAGCACAGGCTGATACTTAGGCATGGGCTAGTTTAGCAAGGAATCCCTCTTAGTCCCCCTTTAAAAAAGGGGGAAACAGACGCTTTCCCTCCTTCGACCTACTCCCTCCTTTTATAAAGGAGGGCATGGGAGGATTCCTTTCGTTGAAATCCCCCTTCATACCCCTTTGGGAAAGGGGAAAATAAATTTGTACTCCCTCCTTTTATAAAGGTTCCGAGCTTGCGAGAACAATTGGGTCAGGGAGGATTTTGGGATTGGAGAGAATTCCTTTACTACCAAACAGTTTTCGCTTGTCCAACTTGTTAAACTTAAGGCGTGTCTAGCTTTTCCCTCGAGCCTGCCTCTATCCATGATGGTGATGATATTTTGGCTATGCTCAATGAAATTGGGCGCGGGGAAAATGGCTTTCATAACCATGCCTATAATCTGACCTGGAAAGAATACAAAGCTTACCTTAACCACTGTGAGCGAAACAGTAAGGGTCTTTCGCTAGACAAAGGTCATGTACAACAAACCACCTACTGGTTTAGACAGGACTCTTATCCTCTTGGGGTTATAAAACTAAGGCATGAACTCAACGATAGTTTGCGGCGTCAGGGTGGGCATATTGGCTACTCTATGCGCCCCAGTGAACGGGGTAAGGGTTACGGCAAAGTCATGCTGCAAGCTGTACTTAACCCTGCCAGAGCCCTCGGCTTAGACAAGGTTTTACTGACGATTTTTATTTCCAATATTGCTTCTAGAAAAATGGTGGAGCGCTGTGGTGGGGTACTCGAGCGCAGCGAAGGAGGCATTTGCTACTACTGGATTGAGTTAACTACGTCCCAGCTTTAATCGGTTCATCGCCGTTATAGCGCCGCAGCACCGGCCAGCGCCGGGCAATCAGCGCAACAGCAATCATGCAACCCACACCCCCACTGACAATGGCAAAAGGCGCACCCCAAAACTGAGCCACCAGACCCGCCTCAATCTCACCAAGTTGTGGCCCTCCCATAAAAAATATCTGATTAATGCTAATCATCCGTCCGCGTATATAGTCGGGGGTTTGCAGTTGCCGTATGGTATTTCGAATGATCATGCTGACCGAATCAGAAGCCCCAATAAACATAAGGAAAGTCATGGCCAAAGCCAGATTTCGTGCCAGTCCAAAGCCTATCGTTGCTAGCCCAAAGGCCATAACCGCAATCAAGAACACCATACCCTGACGCCGGATTTGCGGTATTTGCGAAATAATCAGCGAAGCTACTACCGCACCTAACGACAGTGAAGCAGAAAGCCAGCCGTATTCAACCGCGCCAACATGCAAAACGTCTCTGGCGACAATGGGCATAAGGGTTGTTGCTGAGGAAAAAAAGGTAGCAAAAAAGTCTATCAGCATAGTAGATAAAATAAGCGGCTGATTGATAATAAACTGAATGCCTTCGCGTATCGCTGAAATACTTAGAGCTTTACGCACAGTGGCATTGGTCTGCTGAGCAATCGGACCAATCATGATAAGCGCTACAAAAATAGCCAGGTACGATAAGCCGTTTAACAGATAAGTGGTCGCCTGCCCCCAGTAGGCAATCACCAGACCACTTAAAGCCGGGCCAACAATCGAGCCTGTTTGAAAAGCTATGGAATTCATACTGAACGCATTGGGCAGGTCTTTGGCAGGAACCAGATTAGGAATGAGGGACTGCCTTGCTGGCGAGTCAAAGGCAACTGCAAACGCCTGAATAGCAGTCAGGGTATACATGTGCCAGAGGGCAATATGACCACTAAGGGTCAGAGCAGCCAGAGCTAAAGCGCTAAGCATCATGACAGTTTGCGTAAAGAACATAAGCGTCCGGCGATTTACGGCATCGGCAAGGGAGCCGCCAATAAGCGAAAAAATGACAATGGGTAGAATACGCGCCAGACCAACCCCGCCCAGAGCAATCGGCGCTTCGGTAAGGGTACGAATATGCCAGAACAGCGCCCAGGTCTGCATCTGGCTACCTGCTGATGAAACAATCAGGCTAAGCCAGAGCAAAAAGAAGTTGCGGTGCTTTAAAGAAGGTGGGATTTGTAAAGTCATGCAGCAGGAGGCTCCTTAGATAGCTGCTTAGTCTATTACGTTTGACCCAAAAAAAGAGCTGACTTCTTACATTGCACCACCCAGAAAGGGCTATGGCACAAGGGGTATTTTGACTTCTTTCACATCTGCCCATGCAAAATGAAAAAAGCTCCTTAGGCTTTGCTGAGAGCATGCTACTTTCAAAGTCACACTCGAGCCCTGGCTCAATCCTGTGAGGAGAAAACATGACCAGATTTATCCCTTTAGTTCTCGTTTTAAGTTTCATATTTGCCGCCTGCGCACCTTCGGTTTACGGCTCTCGTTATAACAGCTTTGACTTTGTTAATAGTGATACCTTTCCGATTTCTGGTGAAGGTAGTTGGTACGCTTCTGCTGAATTTCCTGTGAGAGTCTTTAACCTTGATCTGGGAGACATTCCCTCGACAGCTTTCTCTAGCAGTAAAGGTGAAACCTTCAAACAAACGCTACGAAACACCTTTACAGTAAACCCAATCAGTGTGCCTGAGGGCTGGAATGTGGTACTCGAGGCTGCCACAGGTATACAAACCGTAGCAGACACCAGTCGTAGCAACAGCACCAGACGGGTACAGTGGCATGAAACCGTCGCTCTGGTCTTGCGTATGGAAGTGCCTGCAGGTCAGACCAGCGGTCACTATCCTGTTATGGTAGAACTTAAAGCCAATACTGGCGGAAGCATTGAAGCTTTCTGGGATACTCTTATTGAAAGCGGTGAGCTGGTTCAGGCAGAACCAATCACTTTAAACTGAATCGTTAAGCTAGTATTTCTAGGCTCGAGTCATTTGAGGCTCGAGCTTTTTCTTTAGGTTCACCCAAACTTTTCTAAAAACCTAAAGCTCAGCTAGTTTGGACAAAACTTCAGACCTCTGAAATATTTTTGTAATACGCCTCTGCCCATAATAGAGACTACGGAGTTGTTTGCGCTTGTCAAGCACAAATTTATGAGCAGTTTAACGAGACCTGAAGCCCTTACCTCGACCCCAGTCTACCGGGTCAATGTTTTAGGTCCAGCAGCTGTTGAATGGAGTCGAACCATTCAACACCCAGAACTAAGGCTCGAGCCTGTTTCTTTGCAAGACGATTTGTCCCACCTTGAACCCCAGCTTATGTTGCTGGATAGTCAATTGGGGCTAGACGCTTTGCGTAACCTGCGTAAGCAAAACTTTCTGGTGATTGTTTTACTGAACAGTTATGATGAAAGCACCGCTCAAAAGACGCTAGCAGCTGGCGCCTGTGATTATCTAGAAAGAGATGAGCTAAACGCTAAAAGCCTCCTTAAGGTTATTCGTAAGGCGCTGCAACGACCACCTTTAAGCCAAAATGCAGAGCTGGCTGGCTCTGAAGGCAAGCTTTATGACCAGAGCCAAATCCTGGAAAAAAGCCCCGTTATGCTTGTTCGCTGGACCATGCCTAATCTGCAAACCGTCAGCTTTAAATTTGTTTCACAAAATATATCTCAGTTTGGTTATAGCAGCGAAGAGCTTTTATCTGGGGAAGTTTCCTGGCTTGACATCATGCATCCTGATGATTTTCAGCCTACCTACGAAAAATATATTCAGCTCATTTCAGGGCAGTCTTCTCACTATCTTATTTCTTATCGGATAAAAACAAAAGCAGGAAAGTGGCGCTGGATTGAGGATCACTCGAGTATAGAGCGACACCCCGACGGACGCGTGAAGTATTTTCAGGGCCTGATTATTGATATAAGTGAGCGCAAGGACGCTGAACTGGCGCTGCAGCAAACCCAGGCCATAGTCGATCACAGCCCCATTATGCTCTACCGCTGGAAAACCGTAGACGGCAAACCCAGGTTTCTCTATATTTCTCAAAATATTGCTAACTACGGCTACTCTCCTGAGCAACTCTTAAAGGGTGAAGTGAGCTGGAGCACTATCTGCCATCCTGAGGATTTGTCAGAAGTCAACAAGCAAATCGGCAATGCCATCAAAACAGGTGAGGACCATATCACTTTGTATTACCGTGTTTTTGATAAGCAGGGAAGCCTGCACTGGTTAGAAGATCAGCTGCGAATTCGGCGTCACCCTGATGGCAGTGTCAAATACTTTGAAGGCTTTAACCTGAATATTAGTGAACGCCGTCTGGCTGAAAGCCGACTCAGGACAGAAAAACAAAAACTGCAGCAACAGACCAATCTTTTTGAAACCGTCATGAATGCTATTCCTGATGCTATTTGTTACAGAGACAGTGACTTGCGGTTTTTATACACCAATGCTCAATTTCGCAAAAACTTTTTACCTGACGGACTGGACCCTATTGGCAAAACCTCTGCCCAACTTTCCACTTCTAAACTGGCGAAGGAAAATCAGAAAAGTGATAGCTATATCCTCGAGCATAAGCAGGCAGTCTTAAATCTTGAGACAAAAATAATGACTGAATCTGGTGATGTACGCTGGGTTCAAGCCAGTAAAGTTCCTACCTTTGAGGGAGAAACGCTTAATGGCATCGTCAGCTTGACCAGAGACATAACTGAACTCAAAGAAAAAGAACGCCTCTTACATCAGCAAGCCACTATCATTGCACAGGCCAAAGACCGTGTTTCACTGATTGATACCAATTATCGCTATATCTTTGCCAATCAGGCCAATCTTGACTTTCACCATAAAACGCTAGAAGAAATGGTTGGCATGAGCGTTTCTGAAATCATTGGAAAAGAGGCTTTTGAACAGCAGGCCAAAGACCAATTTGACCGTTGTTTTAGGGGAGAAAGCATCACTCAGGAAGAGGCTTATGTCCGCAATGGTGTCTCAGGCTTTCGTGAGATTTCCATTATTCCTTTTAAAGAAAATGACCGCATTGTTGGGGCCATTGTCGGTTTAAGAGATATCACAGAGCAAAAACAGGCAGAAAAAGCCTTAAGTCAGCAGAACACTTATTTACAGGCTCTGCATGAAACTGCCTTAGGGCTGATGAATAGGCTCGAGCTTAACGAATTACTTGATTCACTGGTGACCAAAGCCAGTCAATTGTCACAGGTTGAACACGGTTATTTGTATCTGGTTAAAGACGGCACCCTGGAACTGGTTGCAGGTACGGGCATGTTTAAAGACCTGCTTGGCCTCAAAATGGGCTGGGGTGAGGGTGCTTCTGGGCAGGTCTGGCAAACGGGTGAAGCCCTTTATATAAATGACTATGCCGGTTGGGAAAAGCGCAGCAGAACGGTTGACTATGGCAATATCAACTCAACCGCCTCCATTCCTTTAAAAATACAGCAAAAAGTACTTGGCGTTATTGGTTTTGTTTCTGAAGAATACCGGGAGTTTGAAAGTGAAAGCACCGAACTCTTAGAAAATTTCGCTCAGCTTGCTTCACTGGCCCTTGACAATGCCCAGCTTTTCCAGAAGGCGCAGGATGAACTCGAGGAACGCAAAATTTTAGAGCTAAACCTCGAGCAAGAGCGCAACGCCTTAAGCCAGCAGACCAGATTTCGCACCGAATTAGCCAGCCTGGTAAAACAGTCCCTCAGTGGAGAATTAAATCAGCAGTTTTTTCAAAACATTCTGCAAAAAGCCACCGAAGTTATTCCTGGCGCCGAAGCAGGTAGTTTACTGGTAAGAGATGACTTGGGAAATTTTCGCTTTGAAACAGCAGTCAACTATGACATTGCTACGTTGCAGCACATTTACTTAAAGCCGCACGAAATTTACCGCGATCTCAACTCGAGCGAACCCTTAAGGGTTTTTGATATCGGAAATGACGAGGTTGAAGACGATCGCCGTGAACAACTCGAGCAAGCCGCTAACCTGAAACAAATAAAAGTCGCCCTGTCAGTACCTATTTTTGTTGAGGGTCAAACCGTTGCGCTATTCAGCCTTGATAATTTTAGTCACCAAAATAGCTTTAGTGACGAATCGTTAGAAATGGTAAAAATCTTTGCTGACCAGATTGCTGCCCTCTGGCAACGTTTTGAACTGGAAAACAATCTGCGTCAGGAACGTAGTCTGGTTCAAGAATTTAAGGACAAATTAAAAGCACTGCATGATCTGGGCATAGAACTCGAGCAAATTACTGACTTCGATAAGCTCTGTTATGAAATTGTTGCTAAGGGACGCAAAACGTTAGAGATTGACCGGCTTGGGCTTTTCTTTACCAAAGCAGATGAGTACAAACTCTACGGCGTTTATGGTACTGACACTGAGGGCAGAATTCGCAATGAGCAAGATATTGTTGCTGATTACAGCGATTCCCCTCATCTTATTGCAGCGCATACCGAGATTAACTTTACTGTGCTTACCACCAATGACACAGTCGACAGCGAACTGGATGGTCAGTACGACGTTGGCTGGCATCTTCATGCCCCCTTAAGACAGCAACAGCAAATTATTGGCTGGCTCTTCGCCGACAACTATATAAATCAAAAACCTATAAAACCTTACGAAGATGAACTGTTTAGCCTTTTTGGTCGCACCGTCAGCAATCTCATCTCGAGCAAGCGTGCCGAACTTAATTTGCGTACCGAGCAGACCCTTACTCAGGAGTTTAAAGATCGCTTAAAAACCCTGCAAGTCCTTAGCGTTGAGCTGTCACACTATGAAGAATTAGAAGATCTCTATTTTCAAATTGTCAGTAAGGCTCGTTCAGCACTTGGTTTTGACCGGGTTGCTTTTCTTCTCGATAATGGTGAATATGTGCAGGGCTGTTACGGTACCGCCACAGATGGGCAAATACGGGCGGAACATAAGCTTAGCTATGCTTATGCTGATCTACCTGAGTTTTATAAGGCAAAACAGCAGCACAAGGCAATTCTTGTACATGATACGCCGCTGAAAGACGGAAACAAGGTGCTTGGTTCAGGCTGGCAAATGATGGCTCCAGTCCTAACTGGTAGTACCTTATCTGCCTGGCTTGTCGCTGACAATTTACTGGACCAAAAGAGCCTGCGTCCCTATGAACCAGAACTGCTTTCGCTCTACGCCGATGCCATAAGTCATATCTTACGCATTAAACGGGCCAGTAGTACGCTCAAAGAAAATGAACAGCGTTACCGTAAACTCTTTATAGAAGCCACGCAAACCAGTAAAGAACTCGAGCTGCTTGATAAATTGCAAACCGCTATTGCCAATAAGCTCGAGCTAACCGAGTTATTTGAAACCGTTCTCTCTTCTCTTACCAAGCTCTTTAACTTTGATACGATTATCATTACGCTTATAAAGGAAAATCGCATTGTCAGAGGTCCCTATCATGCTTCTGTGACACTACCCGAGTCAATAGGCATTCATGAGGGATTGGCCGGGCTGGCTGCTCGCACAGGCAATCCCCAACTCCTCAGTGATGTAAGGGGAGCAGAGTATTATATTGCTACCCAGCCCAATATTATTTCAAGCATGGCTCTGCCTTTTTATGATGGTTCAAAGGTCATGGGTGTCATCATTATCGAAAACAGCAGACTACAGATACATGAGCGAGATTTTGAACTCATGAAAAAGGTGGTTGCCCAGCTCAATCTGGCAATTGAAAATACCAATTTGCTCAACCATGTTAAAAAAGACCTGTCTTATACCCAGGCGCTCTACCAAATCAGTCAGACCCTTCATAGTGCCGAAACCATAGAAGGTCTCATGGAAAGTATCATTGGCAATACCCGTGAAGCTCTTTCAGCGCGCTGGGTAAGCATGTATAAGCTCAATATGACTGAGCAAAGCATAGAGCATCATGCCCTTACTGAAAATGCCCATCAACCTCTTAGGCCCCTGAGTTTTCCCGAATTGCAAAAGGGGCTTATCGGCTGGACCCTAAAGCACGCGAAACCCGCTCTGGTGAGTAAGACCAGCCACGATGTCCGGGAAGACCCTGACTTTGCTCAGGCGTTAAACGCTGGAGGCATTGGTTCACGTCTTTATGTGCCCCTTATCTATCAGGGTCAGATATTAGGGCTTCTGGCCGCCGTTAATCATCAGGATGATACTGATTTTAACCAGGCTGACCTCGAGCTATTAAGTGCCATTGGCAATCAGTCTAGTGTGGCTCTGGCTCAGTATCACTTGCGTAAACAAATTGAGCATCAGGCTTTTCATGACGCTCTTACGGGTCTGCCCAACCGCGTACTTTTTGAAGACCGTCTCACCTCTGCCCTGGCACAGGCTGAGAGATATAAAACAACCTTTGCCACCTTATTTATCGACCTGGACGGCTTTAAACATATCAACGATACGCTGGGTCACCACATGGGCGACGCCCTCTTGCAAGAAGTGAGTAAGCGCCTTAAGGCACGAACCAGAGATAGCGACACACTGGCCCGCATGGGTGGCGACGAATTTGCTCTGATTCTTAACAATTTGCGCTATAAAGATGACGCCTTGCGCGTGGCTCAGTCTTATCTGGAGCTTTTTCAAGGCGGCTTTAAGATTGGTGAGCAAAATCTCTTTGTTGGTGCCAGTATTGGCGTAAGCCTTTACCCGGATGATGGCAGGGATATCAGCAGCTTGCTTAAACACGCTGATAGTGCCATGTATCAGGCTAAGGCTGGCGGTAAAAACAATGTTCGTGGTTTTACCCATGATTTAGCCGAACAGGCGAAAAAACGGCTCGAGCTTGAAACTGCGCTGCGTAACGCCCTGCCAAATAAGGAACTCGAGCTTTTCTACCAGCCCCAAATTGACCTAGAAACAGGCAAACGCCTTGGTGTAGAAGCCCTCTTACGCTGGAACTCTGCCAGTCATGGTTTTGTCTCGCCTATGCAGTTTATACCCATTGCTGAAGAAACTGGGCTGATTCTGGCAATTGGCGACTGGGTACTGCGTGAAGCCTGCAGGCAAAATGTAGCCTGGCAAAAAGCAGGGTTTCCCCCTATGAAAGTTGCCGTCAATATCTCTTCTATGCAGTTTGAGCGGGCTAACTTTGTCGCCAATGTCATAAAAACCTTAGATGAAACAGGACTAGACCCCCATTACCTCGAGCTTGAAGTTACTGAAAGCGTAGTCATGAAAGATGTCAATCAGGTGATTAGCCGCTTGCAGGAGTTACGCGATTTTGGCATTAGCATTGCCATTGATGACTTTGGTACCGGCTACTCCTCGCTAAAATATCTGCAAAAACTACCGCTTGACAATCTTAAAATTGACCGCTCTTTTATTAATACCATCACTTCAGAAGCTTCTCAGGCACCGCTGGTAAGTACCATTATCGTGCTTGCTCAAAGCTTTAAACTGCGCACCACTGCTGAGGGTATAGAAACTCAGGAGCAGCTTAACTACCTCAAGAACCTGGGCTGTACGGAAGCGCAGGGGTATTTCTTTGCCAAACCCTTACCTGCGCATGAGGTCTGGAAGTAGACAAGTTTTCCCTTATCCTTACTACAGATAAGAGTGCTAGGCCCTTTGTTTATGCACATCGCATTTCCAACAATACTT
>JAGQHN010000146.1 GCA_020431825.1 Trueperaceae bacterium
TTCTTCTCTCGCTACTAGGACCCCCCTATCAACAGCTTTATTCCTAATTTATTCAGAGGGGGGGCGGAAAGTCAGTTACATTTGTGCAAAAATCCGTAATCCACAAGTGGTTTTCTTAAGTCTGATACCATTCTATAGATATGGCGTTAGTTACCATGATTTCATTTCTGACGCTTCCCTAAATTACTCGAGGAGTCTAGCGAAATGAATTTTAAAATCCATATTGTTCCCCACACGCACTGGGACAGGGAATGGTACCGAACCTTCCAGCAGTTTCGCATTCGTCTGGTTCGTCTCATGGACCGCCTGCTAGATATTTTAGATAAGGATGATGGCTATACCCACTTTATGCTTGATGGGCAAACGCGGCTACTCGAGGACTATCTGGAGGTTCGCCCTGAGCGTAAAGAAGGGATAGCGCGACTGGTACGTGAAGGTAGGCTATCTATTGGACCTTGGTATGTTCTGGCGGATGAATTTCTGGTGGCTCCAGAATCGCTAGTCAGAAATTTGCTGCTTGGTGAGAAAATCAGTAGGCAATTTGGCGGTGGCATGTCAATCGGTTACGTGCCTGATCTCTTTGGGCATATTGCTCAGCTACCCCAACTCCTTCAAGGTTTTGCTATGAATACTGCTGTTTTACGCAGAGGCCTTGCCGATGAACCCGCCGAACTTTGCTGGCAAGCCCCCGATGGTAGCCGGGTACTGATCTGTTATTTGCGCAATGGCTACGACAACGCGACTCGTCTACCCATGACAAATCCAGAGGCCTTTGTAAAGGCCATAACAACTGCTTCTGATCGTCTAAAGCCTTATGCCAAAAGCGGTCAGATTCTTCTTATGGCCGGAAATGATCATCAGGAGCCTGATCCACGGCTGCCAGGACTCATTGCGCATGCCAACAACCGTGAATCAGCTAACCACAATCTTCACCATAATTCACTATCTGCCTTTGTAGCTGCTGTACAAGATTCAGTTAAAGATCAAGTCTTGCCCACGGTAAAAGGAGAATTGCGCGCATCTGAGCGCCATCACTTATTGCCTGGAGTGCTTTCTACTCGTATGTGGCTAAAGCAGCGTAATGATGCTATTGAAACCACACTGCTGCGCTGGACAGAACCCTTTGCTGCCTGGGCAGAGTTACTATGCGATAAGGCTGATTCAGAAAGCCCAACGCTTCAAACCGGGCATGCGCCTTTGCTTTTTATCAGAAATAATGCCGCTATTATTGAGCAGGCCTGGCGGATTTTGCTGGATAACCACCCTCACGACTCGATATGTGGCTGCAGTATTGATCAGGTGCATAATGAGATGGCTTTTCGCTTTGATCAAAGTGAGCAAATTGCCGAAGAAATTGCCTCGCTGAGCCTTATGACGATTGCACAACAGATTGATACCCGTTTGTGTACCTCAGAAGGTTTAGACAAGCAAGACATTCAACCACTGATTGTTTTTAACCCTACTGAAGGTTTTCGGACAGATGTTGTCATGGTACGGTTATGTTTGCCTGAGTCCCCAGAGGGATATGAAGTGCTTGATACTCAGGGAAACCTTTTGCCTCATGCTATCGAAACAGAGCCACTTAGTGAAGAGGAGCGCCTCTTTTTTGACCGTGAACTGGGCCCAGATGAGCTGGGCCCCTATCTCAGTATGGTTCGTGGTGGAAAATTGCTGGGCTATATTATTCATCAGATTCAGGTTAATGCCCGCGAGGCTGAAGCTGAGGTTTTGCTAAGTATAGGAAAGCAAGGTACGCCTAACCGGGCTCAGGTAGCCGTTGCACAAGCAAAGATAGAAGCCCTACTTGCAACTGGAAAGGTTTCACGCTTTATCATTCGTACCCTGATGACAGAGCTTAGTGACCTGATATTTTTAGCATCAGATCTGCCTGCCTATGGTTATGCAACCTTTATTATCCGCCCGGCACAAGGTGCATCCTTAGCAAGGAATAAAACTCACCTGCTGGATGCATACACCATAGAGAATGACTTGCTTCTGGTTGAGGTTAATCCCTCGGATGGAAGCTTTACCCTTACCGATAAAAGAACAGGTGAGGTTTTCCCTGGGCTTAATCGCTTTGTGGATGGTGGGGACAGGGGGGACAGCTATAATTACTGTCAACCTGAACAGGATGAACTTATTGACAGACCTGCTGTACGCCCTCGAGTCCAGCTTGTAAAGCAGAATTCTGTTTTGCAAATGTTGGAAATTCAGCAAATATATCACTTGCCAGTGTCCCTGAGCCAGGAAAGAGCAAGACGTAGTAGCGAAACTCGAGCCGTAAGCATAGTAAGTCGTATCAGCCTTTATACCGGGGTGGCTCGAGTAGACATAGAGACAATTGTTGACAACCAGGTTGAGGACCACCGATTACGCGTCCATTTTCCTGTTCCAGTCAATAAGGGGCAAGCTTTTACCGAAAGTCATTTTCATGTTGCACAGAGGCTGGTGCCGCAGATACCGGAAAATCTGGACACCAGTGACTGGATTGAACAACCTGTTGCGACTGTTCCCCAGCGGGGTTGGGCTGATGTAAATGATGGTCACCTTGGCCTAATGATTGCCAATCGTGGTTTGCCTGAACTTGAGTTTATTCCTGAAGATGAAACTACCGTCATCGCTCTGACCCTGTTACGCTGTGTAGGTTGGCTATCACGTGATGATATTCATTGCCGTAAGGGACGTGCCGGGTCACTCCTACCAACGCCCGAAGCGCAGTGTCCTGGTCGGCAGAGCTTTCATTACAGTATCATTTCACATACAGGGAGTTGGGAGAGGGCTCGAGTTCAGGCGGAAGCCTTTCGCGTTCCCCTGCGTGCTCTTGCTGCTGAACTTCAGCATGGCCCGCTGCCGAGACATGCGAGTTTGGTAGAGGTAAGCTCATCAAGTTTCTCCATAACAGCTATTAAGCAGCCTCAAAATGCTAGCCAACAAGGGCTAATTATACGTGGGGTCAATTTAAGTGACAAAAAAACAATGGTCCAGTTGCGACCCTGGCAGATCTTTAGCAGAGCAATAAGAACCCATTTGAACGAAATTGAGCAGGAAGCGTTGCCCATGGCAGAAGGTGGTAGCATCACTATCTCTGTTAATCCCTGGGAGATTGTCACTGTACAATGGTATTAGGTTAAGGCTCGAGTCATTCTCTATACTGCCTTTATGTGCCCTTTCTGTAGCCGTGGTCAAGATGCCTGGGGAGAGCTACTTGGGCAAAATGAACTTGCGTATCTAATCACCCTCCCTGAACCTGTACTGCCCAATTCTGTGATGGTAATTCCAAAGCGCCATGTAGTAACGCCCTTTGAACTGACCGAGGCGGAATGGCTGTCCCTCTATGACTTAATGAAGCTAGCCAAAACCCACCTGGAAGGGATAGAACAACCTGATGGTTTTAACATCGGCTTTAATGTCTTTGAAGCAGGAGGTCAGCACGTGCCTCATGTACACATGCATGTGTTTGCCCGCTATTCGGACGAGCCAATGGCAGGAAAAGGTATTCGCTATGCTCTAAAGCAAGCTGAGAATGCGCGGCCCCTTAAATAAAGCTCGAGCCTGCCCCTGACCAGCTTACGTCAAGCACTTTGGCAACGGTTGCGCCTATATCAGCAAAGCTTTCACGTATGCCTAAATGGTGGGCTTTAAGCTGCGGGCCATAGACAAGCAGCATGCCGTATTCTCTGGTGTGATCGGTTCCTTTCCAGGTTGGGTCATTGCCATGATCGCTGGTAAAGATTAATAGACCCTGCTCGCCTACAGCATTCAACAAATCAGGAATACGCTCATCAACATCTTTTAACGCTCTGGCATAGCCTTCTGGATTTCGGCGGTGTCCATACAGTGAGTCAAACTCGACCAGATTGGTAAAAATAAAACCATCGGGTTGCTGTTTCATAAGCTCTAAAGTTTTCTCGAGTCCATCAAGATTAGAACTGGTTTTGACTTCCTGAGTGAAGCCTTGATGATTATAAATATCTGGAATCTTGCCTACCCCTATAACTTCTTTACCAGCTTCTTTAAGCCTATCTAGTACCGTTGTATGGGGCGGTGACACAGAAAAGTCTTTGCGGGCTGTGCCAATGCGTTCAAAGGCGCCTGGTTGGCCCTGAAAGGGCCGGGCAATAACGCGGGCGACTGAGTATTCTCCCTGCAAAATGCCTCTGGCTGCCTTGCACCAGTCGTAGAGCTGCTCCAGAGAGACAACATCGGTGTGGCAGGCGATTTGAAAAACGCTATCTGCACTAGTGTAAACAATGGGTTTCCTCGTTTCCAGGTGTTTTACCCCCAGTTCTTCTATGATTTCAGTGCCTGATGCGGCATAGTTGCCCAAATGTCCAGCTGTAACCTTATCAAAGGCGTCCATAACCACTTTAGGAAAAGACGGGTAGTCAGGAGGAAAGGTTTTAAAGGCGTGCTCGAGTACCACGCCCATAAACTCCCAGTGACCTGTGGTGGTGTCTTTACCGGGGGATACCTCGAGCATTTTGCCGTAAGCAGCAAGGGGTTTTTCTACATTAGCAAGGCTGGTCACGCCAGGAATATTGCCAAGACCAAGGTCTGTAAAATGAGGTAGGTTGACCCTGCTTACCTCTAATGCGTGATCAAGTGTATGTGCTCCTACATCGCCAAAGGCTTCAGCATCGGGCAGGGCACCAAGGCCAACAGAGTCAAGTACAATTACGGTTACAGTCATGGCTCAGTATACGACCCAATGAAAAAGATAAGGCATAATGAGCCTGTGAGTCTGCTACCGAGGGTTCAGAAAAAAATTGACCATCAGCTTGGACTATCAGGAAAGACCTTGCTGGCGGTATCAGGAGGGGCGGATTCAGTAGCGCTATTTCGGCTGTGTCTTGATTTGGAACTCGAGTTCGAAGTCGCCCACTTTAACCATCAGTTGCGGGCTTCGTCACTTGAAGATGCTCGGTTTGTGCAAGCGCTATGTGAGCAACATGGCGTTGTTTTTCATCTGGGGCAGGCTCGAGTAGGGGAGATTGCTCAGGAAAAAGGCTGGAATATCGAAGATGCTGCCAGAACCTTAAGGTATGGCTTTTTGAGCCGTAAGGCAAAGGATATGGGAGCAAACTCTATTTTTACTGCCCATACGCGCAATGACCAGGCTGAAACCGTCCTGATGCAGTTGTTCCGGGGGGCAAGCCATCTCACCGGCATAAAACCACGCAATCGGCAGGTTTTTCGTCCTTTGCTTGATATAGGCCGCTCTGAACTCCTGGTTTACCTGGAAAGTCTTGGACAGAGCTTTCGTACTGATGAAACCAATTTTGATCTTGATCTGACTCGAGCCTGGCTCAGGCATGAGCTTATTCCTCTGATTGAGAGGCGTTATCCATCCCTGCAAATGAGCTTGTCCCGCCTGGCAAAGGTTCAACGTGACGAACTCGAGTTTCTAAATGAGCTTGCTACACAAATGAGCGAAAACGACACCCTTGAGACCAACAAACTTCACCGACTTCATATGGCAGTACAGCGCCAGATTCTTGCAAACTGGCTTGGTCGTCATCAGCTGGGTGTTTCTTTTGAACGGGTCGAGGCCTTACTGACACTCGCTTATAGCCAGACCCCAAAACGCCTGAGTCTGAGTACTGAAAAAAGGGCCCGAGTCGCCTATGGCAAATTAGACCTGATAAGTTCCCAGTCGAACAAACTGGTGAGCCAGCCAGTTGAGGATGCATCTCAGCTACCTGACGGTATTTCTCCGGACTTACTAAGACGCTACCCTGACCTGACTTACCGCTCGAGGCAGCCGGGTGACCGCATGCATCTGACGGGGGGTAGTAAGAAACTCAGTAACATTTTGATCGATCATAAAGTGCCCAGAGAAGAGCGAGATGGCTTGCGGCTTTTGGCCTCGGGGCAGCAGGTGTTTTGGGTGGAAGGGTTGCTCGCCGATCCTGATGCTGGAACTGTCGAGGAAGATACCGATACTGCATTTATGCGCAGGGCACTCGAGCAGGCAAAACTGGCAGCCGTAAAAGGGGAGTTACCTGTGGGTGCTGTACTGGTTTGTGATGGCAAAGTGCTCGCGGAGGCGCATAATCTTTGTGAAGAGACCTCTGATCCTTCAGCGCATGCTGAACTGCTGGTTATCAGGCAAGCGGCAATAAAGCAGCAGGACTGGCGGCTTTCTCAGGCTATCCTGTATGTGACACTCGAGCCCTGTCCTATGTGCTTTGGAGCGCTTTTACAGGCGCATATTCCAAGATTGGTATTTGGTGCCAAAAACCACCGAGAAGGTGCTGTGGGTTCGGTCACCGATTTGTCCAAAGCTGCCTGGAAACGCACAATAGATGTGAAAGCAGGTGTTTTAGAAAATGTTTGTGCCGCGCTGCTAACTGAGTTTTTCGCTAGGCAGCGACAGAGCTAGCAGCACTGATGAGCTCGAGTACATGGTGACGCAAGTCACCTGCCAGGTAGAAAGAGCCCGATACAACAATTGTTTGCTGAGAGCTGTCACCAAGTGCCAGCGCGAGAGCTTCTCGTGGATTATCAAAGTAAGGATAACCCTCAATGTTGGGCCGCTCTCCCAGTACGCTGGTCAGGTAAATGGCACTGGCGTTCTGACTCAGCAGGTTTAGATTTGCTCTGGCATCTTTACTGTGTTTGGCGCTAAAAACAGCAATAAAGGGGTCTTTTACGCTTTGACACAGGGCGGCGATCGCAGCAGGATTATGCCCGCCGTCAATGATTATGGTTCTTCCCTGATAGGTAAAGTGCTCGAGCCTACCCGGAAGTTTAGGATGAACTAGCGCAACATCGATACTTTCTGGTGACAGCTTTAGGTACTCCAGGCAAGCCTTGACCAGCTGGCGATTTTCTTCCAAGTGGTCAGGACAGGGTTCAATCACGGTGACAGGACTGCTGAGTTCAGCCGCTTTTGCCAAAATAACCGCAAGCGCTTCTCCCCGAGCGGCAGTGAAAACAGGCGTGTTTGGTCTTATGGCTTCTGCCTTATCTGCTGCAATATCAGTAACGGTTGGCCCTAAGCTGTTTTGATGGTCGAGGCTAACATTGGTAATGACCGTAGCGACAATATTCTTGAGAACATTACTTGCATCGTGCTTGGCACCCACTCCTGCTTCAATGACTGCACACTCAAGCTGTGCTTCAGCAAAAGCTGAAAGAGCAAGTGCAAAAGTGAGTTCAAAAAAGGCTGGATGAGGGTCTATAGGCAAATTAGCTATTTGATTGAGAAACGCCAGTACGCTTTCCTGGGAAATCATAGCACCCTGTATCGTGATTCGTTCCCGAAAATCGCTTACATGGGGAGAGGAAAAACACCCGGTTTTATAGCCTTCATGAGTCAGGCCGTTGGCCAGCATTCTTGCGACCGAACCTTTGCCATTGGTACCTACGACATAGAGATTGGTTTTGGGAAAGTTAAGATCCAGTGATTCGACCAAAGCTTGCATGCGCACTTTTGACCTGGGTGCGCCGCCTCGAGTTTGTTTAAAAAGCCAGTCTAGAGCCTCATCATAGGTCGAGAACATACATTACACCCCTTGCGACAGCCTAAGTAAACACCGATTTCTACTAATTTGGGCATTAGTTGATACTCAGGCAGTTGGTCTATTAAGTTAATTTTGCCTGTGTGGATTATGCTTGCGTGAATGCTTTTTAGCGCGGCGGCGCTGGTTATTATTCTGGTTCTGCCTGGGTCTCGTATTAGATTCATGACTCACCCGAATAAGCTGTGCCTCTAGCGACCGACCATCTACTTTTTGTATAAGCATCATAATGTGATGGGGAGCCGCTTTACTGACATAGGCAAAACTGCCGCCAGGCCATAGCTTATAGACAAAACAGTCTGTCTCTCCAAGACTTGACTCGAGGGTTTTTTCGCCCACGCGTTCAACACTAACTGCTTTCCCCAGCATCGGGATTTGCCAGAAGGCATCTTCAGCCTTAAATTGCCTGAGCTGGTAAAGCATGCTGAGAGGGTCAGAAAAATTCTGAGTAAGTGGCATTTCGGTCTGGTCTTGTGACGAGCGGCTGGCTCTCACCAAGCCCTTCTGATAGTCAAACGTGACATTAAACTGCCGTTTGTTTCCACCTTCAATGGTTTCTTCGTTGAAAAAATAGGAAGTCATTTTTTCCCTATGAAGTTTACTTTGCTGGTTTACCGTGACATTGCCAAGCGAGCCTTGGAGCTGCATCTTGGCTTCGAGAAAGATGTTAATACCCCGCTCACTGGTGCTCAGCACCTGATTCCCTACAGGTTTTCCCTGCAGGCTCAGACGGTAACTGCAAACTTCGGTAGCCATAGCTCGAGCCTATCATAAAGCCTGCTAAAGGTATGCATTTTTCCTGGCAACTGCCTGTTCATCTAGAAGCTAAAGCCTTTTTTAAATAAGGTTAGTTAAGCGTCTCGATTAGCTCATTATTGACGTATAACTCGAGCACATCTGGAGATACATTTCTTAGAGATGCCAAAACAAGCATGAACCAGGAATGGGGAAAAGCTGTCCTGTTCTCAGCATCACTCATCTTTAACAGGTCATGATGTCAGGTATGAGAGGCTTTTTTCGCCTAAGATTAAGTATCCTTTTTGGTTTGTTTGTACTGGGGCTAGCCTTACCCTCGTGTTTACCGATTCCACAAATCAGGCTTGATCTTGATTTACCAGATCTTGCAACAGTTCATCCTAATCAAACCATACGCACAGAATATGTCGTCATTGACGGCTATGAAGAAATTAATACTCCTGAGATTTACAACAGGGCCTATTATGAGCGCTATTTTGTACCTGCTGACCCACCCTCGACGATTATTGTTCTAATGCCAGGCATTTATGGTGGAGCCGGGAGTCTTGATCTTTTGGCACGCCGGCTTATGTCTACAAATAGAAGTCTGGAAGTTTGGGTGATTGATCGCCGGGCCAATGTTTTAGAAGATCGTGAGGTGATGAAGCAGAGTATTCGCTCTGGCAATCCTTACCTTGCCTACGACTATTACATTAAGAATTTTGGCAAACCTGAAGGGTTTAATCCTATCCCACCGAGTGATTTACGTTTTTTGGCCTTCTGGGGGCTCGAGGTTCATTTAAGGGATTTGCATAATGTTATCTTACAGGCAAAGACAAAGGCACCAAAAGTTGTCTTGGGAGGTCACTCTCTTGGTGCGGCGATTGTCGGTTTTTATGCTGCTTCTGACTTTGGGTTTGACGCCCCCGATTTGGGCTTTGAACACATTGACGGCCTGATTTTGATTGATGGTGCCCTGGGGCGTACCGGAGGCTTTGACCGTAAACCAGAAGGGCTAGGAATAGGGCCACTCGAGTTTGTTCCTGGTACAGAAGGGTTACGTGAAGGTAAAGGTGAGCCCTATCTCACCTACGGCCTTTCACCGCGAATGTTTGCCCGGCGTGATGTACTTGCCCTTCTGGCAAGATTTAAACCGGATGACTTAGCCCCCGAAGGGCTCTATCCGTTTCCACTTACAAATCTGGCTGCTTTTGGACTTCATGAAGATGACCAGTATGGTATTTCAACGGTCTTTAGTTCTTCCTGGGGAGAGGCAATAGGTGCAAAAACGGCAGGTAATTTAGGGGCAGTTCTCCTAGCCGGAAGTGACGCTTTTAGAAATCAGACGGTTGTTGGTGTGGCAGAGGGTTTTGACTATGTTGATTGGGGGCTAGGTGACCCCTCACGTGAGCGCAGTGATATTGCTGAGGTTGCCAGAGAAATGACCTTTAGCGATACCAATCGGAGTGAGTGGTATTTTCCGACGCGTTTGGCTCTAGATATTGGTGAATATGACATTCGCCTCGAGGATAGTAAAGGCTTTATTCCTAATGCCAGAGTGACGACACCTACGCTGGCGGTAGGAGCTGGTCGTGGTCTCGTGCCAGATATGAACGGTTTTGCTGCCTATCAAAATGCCAGACCGGGTTCGGCATTTAGCAGCTACGTTTTACCGGGGCTTACCCATTTTGATATTGTTCAGACATCAAATAACCCTCTTGCTACCTTAATTCACTTGTGGCTCGGCCAACTCCGCTAGGTTTTTCAAAAACGTCCCCTAAGTCCAATAATCCTTGTCTTAAAAGCCAGAATGGGTATGCAAAAAAGTAGCACTTACTGGTGAATTGTTGCCCATCCTACTTTTGGATGATGATATTCAGGTTGCTTATCCTTAAACTAATGGGCATGAAATCGCGGTACGAACAAGTCCATCCCGTTAAGGTATTGCCGTAACGATTAAACGTCATTTGTTTGGCGCATTTTAAAACAACTGACCACTATTTGGGCGCAAGGTGCGTCCGTTTTTTTATTCGTTTTTCACACTCTCCAAAGTTTGTGCATGCAATCAGATATAGCGTTTCGTCAGGTCTAAAAATTGACTAAACTCTGATATTTTGAAGAGTCATTTGGTATTGGAATTGTGTGAGATGGCTGGCATTGTTCGCTCTCTATGCGCGTAAAACGGGTAAGTTTAGAGTATCGTCTATACATTTTGTAACGCTGCTGAAACGCCTGTTTTGCCATGATTTAGCTAGCTAGCCCAAAGGAGGAAAATATGGCCTGGCTCGAGTGGTGGAATTTTATGTTTTTGCTACCTTTGGTGGCGGGTCTGCTCATTGGCATTGCCTTGGTTGCTACGGGGGCCTTAGCTGAGGTTTCTGCTGAACTGGACGCTGGAGACCTGAGTGATGGGGGAGAGCTCGAGCCTGGAGACGCAGAAGGGGAGACTGGCGAAAGTGCTGTGGCACAAGTCTTAAGTTTTTTTGGCCTCGGCCAAGGGATTCCCCTTTCCGTCATGCTGCCTTTGCTGTTTATGACGGGCGGTCTAAGCGGCCTCGTTCTGAACATGCTGATTTCAAAACTTTTCCCCGTCCCTGTCGTTTTTGCCACCGTTTCTCTTTTTGGCAGTTTTTTTCTCAGTGCCTTTATTGGGCAGGGCTTAGCCAGCGTACTGCGTGGCCTATTTAAGGCCAGAGTTACGGCGATTGACTCCGCAGGTCTTATTGGTCTTGAAGGGCAAGCAGTTTACGCGATTTCTAACATTCAGGGTGTGGCTCATGTGAAAGACCCTTTTGGCAATATTCACCGGATTTCTTGTCGTTCGGCATTACCGATTGAAGCTGGAATGCCAGTTCAGGTTAAAGACTATGACTCCAAAACCGGAGCATATCTTGTTGAGCTAAGGCTCGAGAAAGGAAACTAATGATTGGTTTGTTGTTTGTTGTTTTGGCGGTTGCCAGTGCAGCCCTGAGTCTTTTTGGCTCGAGCTTTTTAGCGACCTGGTCGGCTATTAATAGTCTGGTGAGTATGGTTTTTGCCATTCTGTTTCTGGTCATTGGCCTGATTGTTTGGGCCATTAAGAATTTTTATATTAAACCTTCTGCCAATGAAGCTTACGTCATGACGGGTATGGGTGGGCGCAGAGTTCTGATAGATCAGGGTGGCCTATTTATCCCTATTGTGCAGCAGATGGTGCCGGTTTCTCTGGAAACTATGAAACTAGACGTCGAGCGTATAGGTCAGGACGCCCTGATTACTAAAGACAATCTGCGCGTAGATGTTCGAGCAGAGTTTTATATCAAGGTTTTACCCGATCAAGATGATGTTATCAATGCGGCGCGGAGCCTTGGTGAAAAAAGTGTCAATGCTGAGTCAGTATCTAACCTTGTTTTTGAAAAGCTCGTCTCTGCCTTACGCAGTGTGGCAGCTACCAAAGACTTGGTTCAGATCCATGCCCAGCGAGATGAGTTTGCTGTTGGCGTACAAACGCTGGTCACAACGGACCTCGAGCAAAACGGTTTAACGCTGGAAAGTGTAACCATATCTCGTTTTGACCAGACCAATCAGGACATGCTCAGTGATAGCAATATCTTTGACGCTCAGGGTAAGCGTAAGATTACTGAAATTACGCAGTCAGCCCTTGTCGAGCGCAACCGCATCGAGCAGGAAGCTCTCCGCGAAATCACCATGAAAAACGTGCATACGCGCAAGGAAACTTTAGAACTCGAGCGTGAACAAGCCGAGGCCGAAGCCGCCCAGCAATCTACAATTGCCAGAGCACGCTCTGAGCGTAGCCGGGAAGCTGAAACCTATAGTATTGAGCAGCAACGCCAGGTTGAGGAAGCTCGTATTGCGCAGGAAGAAGCTGTCAAACGGCGTAGTTTGGAGCGTGACCGTGAAATCATTGCCAGACAGAAAGAGCTCGAGACCGCCGATGTTGAGCGCAAAAAAGCCGTTGATATTGCAGAGCGCCTCCGCGAGGTTGAAATAGCCGATGCTGAGCGGTCAAGGGCCGAAGCCGAAAAGAATTTCCTCGAGGCCAAAGCTGCCCGTGAAGCCGCCGAACAAGAGGTGGTCACGGTAAAGAGTGTGGCAGAAGCCGAACGTGCGGCGAAAACCAAGCTGATTGCTGCGCAGCAGCAAATTGATGAAGACCGTATTCGTCAGGAAACTGATGCTGAAGTAGAAGCCTTTGCTCAGGTTAAAAGAGCTGAAGCAATTCAAGATGCTGCCAAGCTCGAGGCCCAGGCTGCCCTTACCAAAGCCCAGGCAGAAGCTGAAGCCAAAGAGCGCCTCGCCAAAGGTGAAACAGCGCTCAAGCGCATTGATGTAGACATTGAGCGAGAAAGAGTCAATGTTGAACAAGCCAGAGTAGCGGTTGAACGTGAAGCTCTGGAAAACCGCGAGCAGTTCAGTCAGGCTGCCATAGAATTTGAAGTGCAAAAACTTCGCATTGAAGCCAGCCGTGACGTGCAAATTGAAATGGCCAAAGC
>JAGQHN010000147.1 GCA_020431825.1 Trueperaceae bacterium
AGGTCTCATTAACCCATCAGGCTATTGCCCATGATCTCTACACGGAAAGGTATCTTATTACGAATGGGATTAAAAGGCTTCAAGAGCTAGGGCTTATTCAGATTCTTGGGTCTGGGTATAAGAAACGTTTGAAGGTAAAAGAAATGCTATCCAGCTTGCTAGAAATGCCAGCCAAAGACTAAACCATTCCCCAAGTGCTTATTAATTGATGATTTCCCCCATACCTGCTTCAATTCGGCGTCTTAGCTCCTGTATGAAGTCCGGGTCATAGAGTTCCCAGCTTTCTAGTTCAGCAATTATCTTTAAAGGAAACCTGCTCCTGTAAGACCTTGTAGGGTTACCTGGAAATTTCTTGTCGGTGACGTTTGGATCGTTTTCAAACTCACCACTTGGTTCAACCAGGTAGACGCGTGGTCTACCCGTACCTTTGGCGATCTCTGCCGCAAGTCCAGCACCTTTTGGCAGAGCGGTAAAGTAAATGTGGTTCATCACAACCTTATCGTCATAATTAGACTTGAAGCCTGCGGTAAGTAAGTCGCCAGCTTCTAACTGCGCTTTTGTTCCGTGGTAAAAGGGACCCTTATCTAAAACTAACATTTACTCTCCTTGTAAATGGAAATGGACTAGATCAACGACACGTAACGCTAAAACTTAGCTATAGCGCTTTACTACAGCTCCTCAGCAAGTCCGATCAGCAGTCCTTCCGGACCACGCAGGTAGCAGAGACGGTACACGTCTTTATACCGAACTACTTCACCAACAACTTGGGCGCCATGTTTGCTGAGCCGAGCGAGCGTATCGTCCAGGTCATCTACGTTAAACATGATCCGCAGGTAGCCAAGAGCATTCACGGGAGCATTACGGTGATCAGCAACTACGGCTGGACTAAGAAATCTTGAGAGCTCGAGCCGACTGTGGCCATCTGGCGTAACCATCATAGCTATTTCAACGCGCTGTAAACCAAGTCCAGTAACCCGACCTGCCCATTCTCCTTCGACCATGGTTCGACCCTCGAGCTTCAGGCCAAGCTCAGTAAAAAAAGCGATAGCCTCATCAAGAGATTCTACGACAATGCCAACGTTGTGCATCTGCTTTAGCGCCATCTTTTTCCTTCCATTCTAAAGATTATTTGACAATTATCTTTTAAAGTTGCTTGGTGTGAATTTGCTCATAGTCTTTTTCCCATGTCACGCCGTCTGTTGAGAGTTCACCTAAAGTAGTAATGGTCTTGCCCTCATCACGAAACGTGCCTGTAAAACGTTGTGCAAAGCCTGGAGCATCTCGCCACGTTTTCCAGATGCCATTTTGCAAACGCATCTGATAGATTCGTGTAACGCCACGGGAATCAAAATAGTTTAGGACAAGCCCCTCACCCGAGTCATCGCTGCCAATAATGCCAATACTGTCTGGAACGTCGGGAAGGTCCATGTAGCTTCGCTCAATGAGAAAGTGACCGCCCTCGAGCCATGTGTAAGTCTTTTTTCCCTGTACTTTGTCCGGAAGAGTAACGTGGATAAAGGCTATATCCCAGGTTCCAACAAGTGCCTCAAGTGCGTTTAAGTCAGGTGAACGCTCGCTTGGTAGGTCAGGAGCAGACTGATTCTTATGTTTATGTTCTCCCATGAGTATCTCCCTTTTGTCTTTTAGGTAATTTACCCACTCGCTTCTGCCTTGACTAATTTTGGTGACCAGACCCCCATCACCTGCCGCAACGTCACAATTTTGCCGAAGTGATAGGCATTATGAACGGCTAAGCTGGTCAGATTATCTGCCATCGTAATACCAGGGTCGGTCTCGTGACCCAGCTTTTCTGGTGACCGTGTCCATGCCAGCGCTTCTTCAAGCCCTTCAAAAAAGGTATCGACCAATGCTTGCCACTCTTGATTAGAACTTGGCGGAATAGGTGGATAAGCCTCTCCACTGCACCACGCTTCGTAAAGGGTTTCATCCCGAAAAACGATGATGCGCTGCCACCGAACGAGGTGCCAGAGTTCGTCGTAGATAGAATGAGTTTCGTTTGACGGTACCTGGGTGACCTGCTCGAGCGTCAGACCTGACAAGATAGTTTCAGGTGGGGCATATTCGCCATGTGTAAACAAATGCTGCCATTTATCCATAGCTTTTGCTCCTTAGAAAGCTACGCATTTTGCCTCCCAGCAGGAAAAAGTGGTATTTCGTCATACAGACGTTTGCGGTTCGTAATGCAGGGCGATGGCGCCAGAGCTGAAGGTCTTTGTTTCTACGAGCTTCATAGTATTCACACCCATATGATCAAAAATCCGCAAACCTTCACCAAAAGAAAACGGGAATACAAGAAGGCGAAATTCATCCACAAGGTGCGCTTTAAGCATCGTCTGCGTAAGTTCTCCTACACCATACTGCAACAAGCCCTTGCCTGCTTCTTGCCTTAGTTTCTCGATTTCCTCGGCAACGTCTCCTTTAATTAGGGTAGCGTTCCAGCTAAGCGGCTCTTTAAGTGTTCTTGAGGCAACGTACTTTGGCATACTGTTAATTCTGTCTGCCATTTTACCTTCTCTGGTTGGCCAGACCTGAGCAAATCCCTGGTAGGTTTCTTTACCCATTAGGAGCGCATCAGGCATAAACAAGAGATTGTCCAGATAATCTTGAACGTCTGGACTGTGAAATTTAAAAATCTGATTCCAAAAGTCCATATTCTCCCCGCCCATAACGCCATCAATAGACATTTCAGCTTCCACAATTATTTTTCTCATGTCACACTCCCTTTCTCAAAGAAACAGCATAAAACCTTACCCTAGGGTCAAGGTCAAGCGTTTTTACCAAGCTAAGTTTAGGGAAGACAGAATTGCACTTCAGTTTTGAGATCATTACGCCGCTGAGTATCTGCCAGACTTAAGTGATAGATTTCTCTGGTTTGCCCGGTATAAGTCAAATTTTGCTGCTCGAGCCATCGGCTAATTTTTTGATAAACCTGAAAAAGGGGTTCATAAGGACCTGTGTGTAGGGCATAGGCTACTTTAGACTCAGGAAGCGCCCTTGACCTTATCCGACTATTTTCCACAGGTTGAGTCACAGGTACACAAACATCTATATGCCAATCAGTCTCCCAATCAAGCTCATCTTGCACTTCAAATTTACCTTCGCTGGCATTGGTACTAAAGCCTGGACCGGCTGGCACAATACCTGCCTGACTTAAAAAACCGTAAAGTTCACCAAAGGCCCTTTCCCGAACCACTTCAATTAGAGCTAAAGGACTTTGCTGCCGTATAAAAACCACCCACTGCTTGGCTGTGGTTTTTATGGCAACTGGATAGGCTTCAATCTCTCTAGTTCGCAGTTCTTTAAGAACCTGCAAAGCCTCGTGGTAATAACCGATTTGCTGCTCTATACGCCTTTCGTGTATTTGCAAAAGAGATTGTTTTGTCACATAATCTTGACGGATAAGGATACTGCGAATATCACGCAAGGGCATATCAATACTTCTTAACAAACGAATTCGTTCTGCTACAGGAGCTTGTGCTTGAATGTAGTAGCGGTAGCCTGTTTTAGGATTCGTAAATTCAGGCATTAGCAAACCTTCTTGCTCATAAAGTCGCAGCGCTTTGGGACTAAGTCCTGTTAGTTTGGCAAATGTGCTTATTGTTAAGTAATTGGGCATAGATTTAGATGAGTAGGTGTTTCAATGATTTTTGAAAGTTGATGATGAACTGTTGCTCTATTTCAAGACTGATATATTTTAACTAGAAAGCGCCAAACCCTTTTAAAGATGAAATCACCGATCTAAACAGGCCCATCCCAAGACCAATAAGCCATTTTGAGATCACCTGGAACCTGATCTGCTGATTCTGGGTAAGCTGACATGCGACCTATTGACCATTTGAAGTATGCCGTTAGCGTGTTACGTAGTTTGGGATTATCAGGAATAGCCGCATCAGCAAGCGCTTGGACAAAACAGACTTGAGCACGGTCGTCCATTTCTTTATGTTCACCGTTTCCAGAATGCATATGAACTACCTGGGACTCGTTACCCATCGACTCTGTATAATCCTTTGGTCCCCCAAGTGCCTCTGCCCAATAGCTAGCCAGGCGTTCGGTATGGTGGGAATGATAACCATGGGAAAAAGCATGACTCACAATAGAATCTGCAAGGCATCTCTCATGCCAGGCTTGAGCCAAATCAAGAAACGCCTGCCTTCCCCCAGCAGCTTCATAAATTGAACGTTCTTTTTTCCCACTCATCTTTACTCCTTATTTATTTCATAAATTATCCATAAGCATAACTGCAGCTGGATTACCTGAAAATTGCTGGGTAGTAAAAGCATCAATCTGATAGATCTTTAGGTGCATTTAAGCTTCCAAACTTAGAACTAAAGTATTGTAAATCCTAGCAAACAAATACAGACCAGCAGATCTCATTTCGCAAGCTTTGGTCATCAAGCACAAGTTCTCTAATCTCATTGGGTAGCTGGGTGCGCTGCCATTTACACTCCTCATGGCCTGCCTGATCACGCTCACTCTCCGTTGCCGCTGCCTGTGCCGCTTTAATCGCGTACGCCGCAGCACCAAGTTCATGCGCTGCAACATGGGCCACACAAGCCGCTTGACCAGCCGCAAACGCAGCGTGTCTGGCAGCCCCACTAAGCGGTCTTGCTGCTGCCATCGCACTACCACCTGCTGCTCGAGTCTCCATCATTTTCGACTCTCCTAGCGTCCATGCCCGAATCTGCTCAATAGCTCGCCGAGGCCGCAAGTCAGTAGGTTGAACTGCCTCGAAATGGTGCAGAACGTGCTCAGCACATGTTGCCGCCCAAAGCGCCAGGAGGCAGTGGTCAGCGTCTGTGAGCGTCCCGCCACGACGTAGGGTAATAAACCTTGGATCACGGATTTTCGGAAGAATCATGAGTCTGCCACCTTAAGCCAGGTTAAGAGCTGTTACCTTTTGTTAAACATTGATTTTGTAGTTCAGTTTAACTTCATCCCCATGCATACCTCTAAATCCCCAATTACAGGCGGGACTTTCTTGAATACTTATCTCGATGTCTTGATGAGCGATCTTAACTTCATCCCTGATCTTGTCAAAAAGTAGTCGTATTAGCATCTTTTTTGCTTTGATAGAGCGTCCTTCGATCATGCTTATTTCGATGATGGTGTAGGCATCGGTTCGTCCCTCAGGGTAAAGCATGTTTTCTTTGTCCATCAGAAAGAATCGGTGTGCCCGTTTGTCAGGTGGAAACATTAAGGCTTCCATAACGCAGGTATGAATGACTTCCGAGAGTTGCTCACGAATAGGAGCTAATTTTTCCCTGATCCCATATATTTTAATTTGAGCCATGGCAGCTTCCTAGTGGTGCGTAACGTGCACCTGTAAATGTAAAAAAGGGATGTGGAATAGTCATTTGATACATATTAAAACCTCTCTAGGTTTGAAATTGTCGAGTTTTATCCCCTGCAATGTGAATTTGTTCCTCACCCCAAGCTTGGCTTAAGCGGTCTGTTAGAGCTCAAAGCGAGGTCACCTGCAAATTGGGAAATCAGACATGGGATTATGAACCCTTCAGTTTAGTCAGGTCGTAGCCCTCGTCGATTGCCCGTCGGAGAGCGTCCAAATCTGCCGCAAGCGCGCGTTTATTGAATAAGGCCAGCACCGGAATCAGGACACTCCAGGGGAACCGAAACGTGACTTTAATATCGTGAGTAATACATACAGCATCGCCGACAGGAAGGAGCGTAAAGCTCAATTGTGCCTGACGAAACCACCGAGAGCGAACGAGGCTGAAGCGCAAAACATGGGGTTCGGAGAGCTCTTCGACACAAAACTCTTGCTTCATCCCCGATGGTGCTGTCGTCCGCACTATTGAACCTAGCTGAAGCGGTGGCGGTGAGACAAGCTCCGACCGCACAACACTTCGGTCCCATCGTGGGGCGTTGCTCTCATCCACCAGAAACGCCCAAGTATTTTCGTGGCTGCTTTTCACAAGTACTGAGGATGTCATATGCATATACGGAACTCCTTGGGCAAACTCGTTTTCTCCTTTCAATAGCTCGTCATGACTAAAAATAGCAACTATTTTCTACTCCCTGTAAGCGCAGTAGCAATACCTAAACCAATAAAAACGCTGCCAGTTACCCACTTTCCAAAACGCTGAACCCCTTGACGCTGTTTGAGCCATTGGCTGGCCACCCCACCAAGAAAACCAATACTTAAATCTATGGGTAAGTTAATCAGAATCATAATGAGTCCAAGAAATACTATCTGTGAGCTAACATTACCCCTGGTCGGGTCTATAAATTGCGGTAAGAAGGCCAAGAAAAAAAGAATGGCTTTGGGGTTTAGGACATTATTGATAAGACCCTGATAAAAAATAGCCCTAAGCTTGGTTTTTTCAGCTGCTTTTACTTCAAAAGTTTCACTCTGTGTTAAAAACGTACGAATGCCCAGATAAATAAGATACGCTGCTCCCGCAAACTTAAGCAGACTAAAAGCAAGGACAGAGGCAGCAATGAGGGCAGATATGCCAAGGGCAGCAGCTAGAATATGAACCAGAACACCCGCATGAATTCCTAGTGCAGAAACAATACCGGCACTCCGACCCTGTGCTACAGAACGTGTTGCGATGTAAAGCATGTCAGAGCCTGGTGTTAAAGCCAGGACAAGAGATCCCAGGGAAAAAACACCAAGTGTTGCTAGGCTTATCAACGAATACCTCCATAATTGAGTTTAACCAAAAGACTAACTGGCAACTGCACATTGCGCAAGAAGTCGCAAGGCGTTGCAGGGACCATACACCTGCGCCAGGTAGTCAGCTGCATGCTGTGTTAGGCCATCTTTTCCATAAAGTGTTGTCTAAACTCATTACTGTTTTTAAAGGCATTTATCCTAATATCCTTCTTATCCAAGAGATTAATAAGTTGCTGTTCATGTTCAAGGCAGTAGGCTCGAATAGCTTTAAAATCATTTTTTAACACTGCACTGACCATTGTTGGGAATGCTTCTCCATCTGTGTGGCTGCTTAAGAATGATTGTGTTTCCCTATCAATCATAAAACCCGCATAATACGCAGCTTCATAATTTGACGCATCACAGGCCATCAAAAGCTTGTTGTAGGTTGACTTAAATTCCTCGTAAAAACCTGCCAGTTTAGAAGGATCCGCATCCGCCTTATCATGATCAAAGTTTGATTTGCATATTTTATCTGTTTCAACAATTAGTTCATTGACGATGTGTTGTACGTCAACTTTCTTATTTGTTCTTATTAGTTTTTTGTAGTTTTCAAGAAACCCAGCTGGTACCAGGAACAGTCTTTCAAGCTCATCTTCAATTCTTTTAGGCCCCCTTTTTATATAAGTACCGTTTAAGGTAGCGATTGCAAGCAGAAGCGTCTCAACTATATTAATTGCACCGATAAAAAACATACGCCTTTCACAGGTTTGTAGATCAAAATAGCTAGCTTTTGCTTTTTCCACATAGCTCATAGACATCTTCTTCACAACCACGTCATTATTCAGATTCTGGGTAAAATTGTTTTTTAGATCCTCCAGTTTTCTTAGGTCTTCTTCAGACGACGCAAATAGCACTTCTCCGTCCATCAAAATAGATGCAGGCTGGTCCTCAAGATTTGAAAGATTTTTCAGCCTTTCCCAAGAGACGGGCCACAGGTCATATCCAATATGATTAAGTATAAACTGGCATCCAAGCTCGTATCCACGGTTTGTTTTTGGAACAAAAAAGAAATCAATATCAGACATTCCGCCATAGTCGCCGGTTATATATGAACCGTAGCAGATCAAAAGGGCTATATCTTCGGAATATGAGGTTTCTATTTTTTCTATAATTACTGCAAGTAAATCAGATCTATTAATCAGGTGGCTATTTCTTCGCATTTGCACATCTTCTAACATAATTCTTTCTATTGATCTAACACCCAAGTTCAGGGGTGCTGACGGCAAAACCAATGATTAAAAACATGCTCTAACTCCCTTTCGCATTTGCTCCTAAATGAGCCAATATCCATTTGTAACGAATTTTAAGTATCAGGTTCAGTAAAAAAATTTCTGATAGGTGACCCCATCCAGCCCATCATCGTAATACTGCGGCATAAGGTAGCCCAATTTGTATCCTATGCTTTCGTAAAATCGTCGACCGCGATCGTTATTGATAGGTGTATCGACATAGATACCTCGTGCCTGCTGCGACCTGGCAAAGTCTTCTACCTTTTTCACAAGCTCTGAGGCAACACCTTTGCGAAAAAAGGATGGTGCAACCGCTAAACCTTGAATCTGAGCGAGTCGATTCCAGGTGCGGTACTCAACAAAAATGAATCCTGCTGTTTCATTGCTCAATTGAGCCAGGTAAACGGCTGAATGAGATTCCTGGGAGAGGTGTTCAGCAGCTTGTTCAAATGCTTTGATATAACGCTCATCCCAGCCAACATCTGTCAGAATTTGGCGAATATGAATAGCGTCTTCTGTTCGGTAAGCTGATATTTTCATGTCTTGATGAATACTATCTTAAGTACGTTAAGTTTGCTAAAGAAGCTTAAGTCTAAATTCAGAGCAAAATAGTCATAACTTCATAGCAGCCATTAAATAGTCAAAGGCACCCATGCTCTCAGTGATCGGCTCATTACTTTGTCTTTGATCTGCCAACCACATCCCTGCATGCACGCAGAAGATAAGCCAGTGCTGAAACAGCATCGTACTATCAATGTGAATGACCTCAGAAAGGGCACTTTGAAAATAGGCAATGCGTTTTTCAGCAGCTTCATAGTCTTTTATCGCCGTAAAATAGGTTAAGAAGGCTATCTGGTAACCTGCGAAACAAGGCGCAAGACCTTCTGACCAATCCACCACAACATAATCACCGTTTGTGACTATGACCTCGCCAGGTTGGGGCTGACCATAAATCAAACTATCTTTAGTAATGAGTTCAGAAACACCAGCTTTTAAGTCTTCAATTAAGGCTTGCCACTGTGTAAACCGTGGGTCAGATGCAGCTCTGTCCAAAATACCTAGAATGCGCTTAATTTCGGCTCTTTTTAACTCAGTTACCAACTCTAAAGGCACAGCTTGCCTTGTTGCAAGAATAGTGACATGGTCGGCAATAGCGCCGTCTATTTGTGCCTGATCTGCTTGCTCACTTTTATAAAAGGGAAGGACTAAGTATGGCATAGGTTTATCCCCATGCATCAGGACTTCTGGTACCTTAGCTACGCCGCGAAGTGATGCTATGGTTTCCATTTCCCGCTTTATCGCTCCTCTTCTCTCCTCACCCTTACCCTGGATTTTTAGAACCACATCAAGATCAGGGCCCTTAACCCTGTAAACCTGATTATTCTCACTGTGTAGACGCGTTAAGTGCAAAGGGCCACTTTCCGGCCAGAGACTTCTAGCAAGTTCTTCAACCATTTCTGTTGTTAGGGCATCTTGATGATTTATAGGTCTCAGTCCCTTTCCGTATTTTGAGTAGAGTGGTTTAGCTTCTACTTGTACTGGATAGTAAGCTAGCAAATAAATACTGAAGATTTATATTCAGCATAATCATGCCCTAAGTGGATGTTGTTTGAGGTAAGAAATAACAGAATCGCTGAACTTCGTCGGATTGTTTTCATGTAAGATATGTGAGGCATTAGCAACTTCAACTCGCTTTACATCTGGTAACAGTTCATCTAAACGGTTTGCTAAGTGGCTAAATACTTTAGGACTCTTCTGTCCTGTTAGAAGTAAGACGGGTTTGCTAATCTTTGCTAGCTCATGAGTATTTAAGGGTAAAAATCCAGAGCCAAGAAATTCTGCCTTCGTAAGGTTTGCCAGCACTTGCTCCTTACGTTCTTGAGACATTTGACTAAATGTTTCCTTTCCCAAAGCCGCATGCCCAAACAGTCGCATGACGTCATTCATGTCGCCTCTTTTAGCAGCACTTGCAGCAGGACCAAGACCTGTCGCTCCTAATTTAATAACCGCTAGACCTGTACGCGGCTTACTAACTAATAGCTTGAGGAGTTCTTTAGGTTTGGGGTCATTTGAGTTTTTAACATAAAGGCTAATAGCAGGTGGCTCAGCCAAAACAAGACTTGCTACATACTGAGGTTCTTGTATAGCTAAGCCTAAAGCCATGAGTGCTCCATAGGAATGTCCAACAAGATGCACTGGTTTGGCATTTAACTTGGTTAAGAGCGCTTTCAGATCTTCAATATGCTCAGACATAGAGTAGTCTAAACCTTCTTCAATCTGTTGATTTGGCCAGTGGAAGCGGCGACTATAAGTAATAGTGAGAAATTCTTCTGCAAATGTATCCTGAACAGCTTGCCATGTTCGGTAGTCACTAGCAGAACCGTGAATGAGTACAACAGGTTCACCCTGACCCTTTACTACATACTCGAGCTCTATTCCATTAACCACTATCTTTGCCATGGTGATTTTAGTTTAGCGGTTCATAAGTGATGCTGTCTAACGTCTAAGTTCTGGGGTGAAAACAGATTGTAAGTTTGAGCTTCGATACATTGTAAGACCTCTCCAGAAATTGGAATAGTCAAGTTTTATCTTTTGTACTGCTTTGTGGGATCACAGATTCGTACTTAAGCCTAAACGAATATAGCTATTGAGGGCAAAGTGAGTCCGATTGACCAACAACTTAAGCCTCAGCTATGACTGCTATAGAAACCTTGAGACCAGGGATCCTGACAGGAAGTTTAGCACCCTGACGTGCAGGTGGATTCTCTGGAAACCACTTGAGCCACTCCTCATTCATGCCACCAAAGTCATCTTCTTCAGCAAGTATGACCGTTGCACTGACCACTTTCTCTAAAGAACTTCCTGCTTCTTCCAAAATGGCCTGAATGTTTGTAAGGCACTGCCTTGTTTGTTCTTGAATCGTTGTCCCGATTATCTTCCCCGAGTCAGGATCTGCTGGGCCAGTGCCTGAGACGAATACTAGACCTGCGGCTTTCACAGCCTGACTGTAGGTTGAGGGAGGCTTTGCTGCCTTGGTTGTAAACACAATTTGACGCGGCACTTTTAGTCCTTTCCATAATGTACAGAGAGAGGTAATATCTACCTATTCTGACATTGGTCACTCAAGTCCATAATAGGGCATCGCGACAGCTGTATTACTATGTCTGGATTCAATGACTATAACTTGATGGACACTGAGCGGATAAGTATTCCCCAAAAGGTTTTTGCAGCTAAAGTGCGCATAATAGTCAAATTAAACTTGCAGACCTCTTATGATCAACTCTAGCTAGATCATAAGAGAAATACATTTCTGTTTGTTACTCTCTAAACTTAGGGTATAAAAAGATTGCTAAATGATAAAAGAAGGCTATCTATTTAAACTGCCAAAGCTAAAGGACTCGAGCCACAAAAACCGAGTTTTAAAGGGAATTAACCTCAAACAGGCATAAAAAAAGCCGCTTTTCTAAGCGGTTGATAGTATAAGCATAGCAACGAATACGTTATTCGTCAAGATTATGCATACAAATCATCGTTCCAGACGTAAAAACCAGCTTTTGAGAGAGATTTATACAGCTCTAGCTGCAAGAAGTGATAAGAGCTAAACGTCTATGGCTAGCTTAGTGCTTACTTATACCTAACAGACCCCTCCCAGCAATAGCAAGCCACATTCCAAACACAGCTATAGCTAGTGCCGAACAGGTAAACGAACCTGACCCTCAAACTCGAGCCCCAACACTTCAGCGATATGCCTGAGTCTAGAAAGGCTAGCTGTTTCATACTGATTGGCTTCATCTTTTTGAACTTGCTGCTCTTTGACCTGCAACTTTTCCGCCAGCTCTTTTTGGGTTAGCCCTTGAGCAATTCTTGCCTGAATTAAGGAATTAGCCAGATCAGCAAAAGAAGATAACTCGAGTTCTTCTACCTCCCCTGCTTTTAGCTTTTCATAGGCCAGTACTTCCAGGCGCAAATCCTCAATCTGACTTTTCAAAGCGTCCTGCTCAAGTTCCCACATGCCAGCTTCAACCCCTTCAGGGGCAGACATTGCTTGCCTTTCAAGCAGCGCTTCTTTAAACTTTTTTAAGTGAGCCCTGGTAATCTTGTATTGTTTTTCGTTCCTTATCATTCAAGTCTCCTTAAATCGAGTGCCACAATGCCTTTTTTACGGTTGCTGTATTTCACCTGTTGAAAAAACTCCAGGTAGATGGGTCTTGGCGCCAGGGTTGCTGGACTATGCGCCGGAAAGAATTCGCCAAAGAATTTTGCTTTTTGTGCTGCTCGACCATTGGCAAAACTGGTTAAGGCAGGGTCTAGCTTAGCTCTCGTCATTCCAACCGTTTCATAACAAACGTCGTAGTCACCTGGAAGGGCTTTGCTGGTTACAAAACTGCCATCAACATAAGCTCGTTCACAGCCTGCTACCTTCAAAGCTATAAGCCCTCGGTAAAGACCACTCAGCAAATTTTACGCCATTCATTAAACCCCAGTCCTTCTGTAAGCTCTTGCCAGCTTGTTTCATAAATACCTTCAGGTAAATAACCTTCGTCATCAAAGCCAGGAATCATTAACACAATTATATAGTTGTGTTATAAAGCTCAAGGTGGTTAAAACTGCAAATTCGGACAAAATGATTCATAAGGAAGCTTACTTTTCCTGTGAGCAGCTAAGCTTTAATCTA
>JAGQHN010000148.1 GCA_020431825.1 Trueperaceae bacterium
CCTCAGGGTTGGATTCAAGACCTTTACCCTAGCTGGACGACCTCCTTTTTCGCAATAAAGTTTCCGAACTATTGATATTCAAGACCCTAACTAAAAAGCCCCAGATATCCGCCTGTTCTTCAATCAGCATGGTGGTGGGTTTTCCAGCGCCGTGACCTGCTTTAGTCTGAATACGAATCAGGGTAGGGGCCGTGCCTTGCTGTGCTTCTTGTAAAGTGGCGGCAAATTTAAAGGAATGCCCTGGAACGACCCGGTCATCGTGATCGCCGGTGGTAATCAGGGTTGCGGGGTAATTGGCAGGTCTTAGGTTGTGGAGGGGGGAGTAGGCGAAAAGCGATTTGAACTGTTCTGGGTCAGCGGAGGAGCCGTAATCGCTTACCCAGGCCCAGCCAATGGTAAAGAGATGAAAACGAAGCATATCCATAACGCCGACAGCAGGAAGCGCTGCGCCAAACAGCTCAGGGCGCTGGGTCATGGCAGCACCAACCAGTAAACCACCATTTGACCCCCCCTGGATGGCCAGTTTTGCTGGTGCGGTGTAGCCTTGCTCAATCAGATATTCGGCTGAAGCAATAAAGTCATTAAAGACATTTTGTTTCCGGTCTAAAGTACCGGCCTGGTGCCAGGCTTTGCCGTATTCACCACCGCCACGTAAATTAGCGACTGCCAGTATGCCGCCTAGCTCGAGCCAGGCAAGGCGACTGACGGAAAAACTTGGACTGAGTGAAATATTAAAGCCGCCGTAGCCATAGAGCAGGCAAGGATTTTGCCCATTCTTCTCTAAATCTTTCTTATGGACCAGAAAAATGGGAACCTGAGTGCCGTCTTTGCTTGTAGCAAAAACCTGTGATGTTTCATAAAGGCTAGCGTCAAACTTTAGTGCAGATTCGTTTAACTGACGGCTGACACCTGTATCCAGGTTAAACTCGAAACTAAGCGACGGGTAAAGAAAACTGGTAAAGCTGTAAAAAAGCTGCGTGTCATCCCGATTGGCATTGAGGGCTTCAACGGTACCCAGTGTGGGCAAGTTTATGTCTGAGGGGCTCGAGCCGTCTGTTTTTAGCCTTTTTAAGACATTGCTTGCATGGTGCAGGTAGAGACAAACAAACTGATCACCAATAAACTTTATGGCCTGAAGCGTGTCGTTACTTTCTGGTACGATGGTCTGCCACTCGTCTTTTTCGGGCTTGGCTATATCAATTGCTATTACCTTGCCTCGATCGGCCTGGTAAGTCGTTTGGAAGTAAAAGGTATTACCATCATTTCCCAGAAAGTAAAAAGCGGCTTCCCAGTCAGCTATCAAGGGTTTAAACGCGTCTTTACTGTTTAGCTCTCGGTAATAAATAAGGTTGACGGGGCTGGTGTCGCGGCTAATGTGGAGCAGCAAATAACGGTCATCATCTGACGTTATCGTGTGAGCCATCCACTGGGGTTCTTCAGGATTTTCGTAAATGAGTTCGTCCTGTGATTGTGCAGAGTGGAGTTTATGCAAAAAGAGTTGCTGTTTTGCATTTGCCTCGGTGTAGGCTCCATCTTGTTTGGGTTCTGGGAAGCGACCATAAATAAAACCAGAGCCGTCAGGCAGCCAGGTGGCGCCGCTAAATTTGGACCACTCGAGCTTCTCAGGAAGGTCTTTTCCTGTTTCAATATCACGTATAAACCAGCTTTGCCAGTCTGAACCACTCTCGCTCACGGCAAAAGCTAAAAACCGACCATCTGGACTTACTGAAAGATTATTCAGCGCAGCTGTACCATCATTAGAGAGGGTGTTGGGGTCGAGCAAGACCTCCCCTGGTTCATCTGGTCGGGTCATCACATAAAGGACATGTTGATTTTGCAGGCCAGTATTGCGAAATTGAAAATAACGCTTGCCCTTTTTGAAGGGTGCACCAGCTTTAGGGAAGTTCCAGAGTTCTGTCAGGCGTTCTTTTATCTTTTGGCGTTCGCTAATGGTCTCAAGAAAGCCATACGTAAGTTCATTCTGGGCCTTAATCCAGCTACTTACCTCAGGCTCGGTATAAGGTTGCTCGAGCCAGCGATAAGGGTCGGCAACGTCTACTCCATGATAAGTGTCAAGCTGATTTACTTTTTTGGTTTTTGGGTAACGGAAGGTCGTACTTTGCATAGGCTAAGCTAGCATGATTCGTGAGGTTTCGCTGCTATATTCTTACAGTAGAATTTTGAAGTGAAAGAGGAACCTGGTCTATGGCTAAGGTAGAAGCTCTCAGTTTAGCCCCCACGCATAGCTTTTCAAAAACGCAGCAGAATAAGCTTGAACTTTTGGCGGGTCTTGGTGTTAGGGGAGATGCCCATATGGGTGAAACAGTCAAGCACCGCTCGAGGGTTAAACAAGACCCAAGTCAGCCTAACTTGCGACAGGTGCATCTTATTCACGGCGAGTTGCACGACTATTTGAAAGACAAAGGCTTTGTCATTAAGGCGGGGGATATGGGGGAAAATATTACCACTCGAGGCCTTTATCTTTTAGCTTTACCGCGAGGCACCAAGTTGCGTCTTGGCAAAACTGCAGTTATAGAAGTAACAGGTCTTAGAAATCCCTGTTCACAGCTAAATGACTTTCAACCTGGCTTACTCGAGGCTGTCCTTGTTAAAGATGGGCAGGCTAAGCTTGTCCGCCTGGCGGGAATTATGGCAATTGTCCTAAAAGGCGGACACGTTTTCCCGCAAGATGACATTGCATTAGAACTGCCGCCAGAGCCTCACGAAAGGCTCGAGCGTGTCTGAATAAAGTCTCCAGAGTCATTTTAATCCACCATGAATTGCAAAAGCAATAAAGTTTACACGAGCATAAAATCGTGAATATAATCACTAATGCTACTTTAGTTCGTTAACGACTCTTGCTGGCTGATGATAAGCTGATAGCAGGGTGCTAGTCTTAGCAGTGCTTTATTTGCAGAGGTATAGGGTGCAGAGATGCTAGATTATGCACAGAATAAAGAAAGAAATGCCTTTAAGAAAGGCATGGATTTTAGGAGGAAAAATGCCCGAAAAACTACAACCACCAGATGCCGAAGTCTTAACCCCTCCCAAACCTGTTGAGGCGATTCCTGCTGAAGAAGCTGACAACATGATTAAGCTTAATGAAGTCACCACATCACTCCTTGATCAAAAAGTTCAAGACTTTATCGAAGGTGTGCTGGCTTCGCCGGTCCAAAGCGAAGAGTTTCAATCAAAAGTTATGGCTGTTCATAACCTTGGTAATGATGAAATTCGTGCTGCCGCCAATGTTTCAAATCGCTTTCTCGAAAAGCCAGTGAATGCGCTAAATGAAGTGGCACTTGACAGCAAATCAAAAGTTTCAAAAACGCTGGTTGATTTGCGCCGTACGGTAGAGGACCTTGACCCTTCTAAGCAGGGTGACTTGTTTGCTCCCAAGCGACTCTTTGGCATCATCCCCATGGGTAATAAGGTCAGAGATTATTTCTTAAAGTATCAGTCAAGTCAGTCGCATATCAACAAAATCTTGGAAAGCCTTTACAACGGGCAAGATGAGTTGCGCATGGATAATGCCACCATCGAGCAGGAAAAGGTGAATCTCTGGGATACTATGGAAAAGCTCGAGCAGTACATTTACCTGGCGAAACAAATAGACACTGCGCTCGAAACTAAAATTAGCCAGATTGAACGTACAGATAGCGAAAAGGCTCGAGTGGTAAAAGAGGAGATGCTTTTTTACATTCGGCAAAAAGTTCAGGATTTACAGACCCAGCTGGCCGTGAGCATTCAGGGTTACCTTGCTCTTGATCTGGTGCGCAAAAATAACCTCGAGCTAATTAAAGGGGTTGACCGCGCTTCAACCACCACGGTTTCTGCCCTGCGCACAGCCGTTATGGTGTCTCAGGGCTTAGCCAATCAGAAACTGGTACTTGACCAGATTAATGCGCTCAACAAGACGACCGCAAACATGATCGAGTCGACCAGTGAAATGCTGAAAAAGCAGACCGCAGGTGTTTATGAACAAGCCTCGAGTGCCAGTGTCAATGTCGAGCAGTTGCAAAAATCCTTTAATAATATCTACTCTGCCATGGATTCCATCAGCGAGTACAAAATGGCGGCTTTGCAAAGTATGAAGCAAACAGTTGACACACTTGACAGTGAAATAACCAAGGCAAAGACCTACCTTGACCGTGTTCGTGAGGAGCAGGTTGACTCAGTTACCAGTACCATGGCCTTACCTGCGCCGAGTGACGAGTTAAAACTTTAAAATGACCGGGAAAGCACTTGCCAAACGCCTGATCTGGGGCTTTATTCTTGCTGCCGTGGGCGTAGCCATTCTGTATGTCTTACGGAATGTTTTTCCTGCCAATGCCTATGTTGTCTTTGGAATTGCCATAGCATTATTTTTGCTGGGCTTCTTTCTGGCAAAAAGCAAGAAGGTTGAGCAGGTGCTTCCTCCCATAACTGCCAGTGATGTTCAGGCTAAGCTTGACGCGCTTTTAGATAGAATACGCGAACCAGCGTCTAAGGCTATCTATGCTCGAGTCGAGAGCATTCGCAACTCCATCTTGCAGACTTTGCCCAGCATAGATAACCTCGCAGATAACACTAATAAAGATGTCTATCTGGTGCGTAAGGTGGCGCTCGAGTACCTCCCCAGCACGCTTGATAACTATCTCAAAATCCCGTATAACGTGCGCCGTGGTCAGGTCTTAAAGGATGGCAAAACGGCGCATGATCTCATGCTCGAGCAACTCACGCTGCTTGACCATGAAATGAAAGGGATATTTGAAAGCATCACCAAGCAAGAAACAGATCAACTGAGGGTACATGGTCGCTACCTCGAGCAACTCTTTGAAAAGTCAGATATTTTTGTAAATTAATAGCCTATCTGAGGGATAATTCTGTCGGTTAATGCTTAAATAAAGATAGTAAAGAACCTGTCAAATCTCTTTTTGATTTGTTAGGTTCTTTACTTTGGCCGTTCTAGCAGTGAAGTCACGTTATCAGTTTCAGCAATTGACATTGCAGGTATAACGCAATAGTGTACCTATTGGACAAAAATTTTTTTGCCACTATTAAAGGGCTCTGACCGAGCCACCATCCACATAGAGTGTAGAACCTGTCATGTACGAAGCGCCATCAGAACATAAAAAAGCGGCAACTTTGCCAAATTCTTCGGGTTGTCCCAGTCTTCCCATAGGGATGCTAGCAAGAGAGCGCTTTTTGATTTCCTCTATGCTAAGCCCCTGTTTTTCGGCTGATGCTTGATCTAATTGGTTGATTCTTTCGGTTTCAACGCGACCAGGCGCAAGGCAGTTTACGCGTATCTTATCTTCCGCAAGTTCAGCAGACAGCGATTTGCAAAGTCCTTGTATGGCAGGGCGAAAAACATTTGAAAGCAGCAGGTTGGGGATGGGTTGTTTCATGCTCGAGCTGCCAATAACTAATATTGAACCCCCGCTACTTTGCCGTAACTGCGGTAGGGCGTAGCGAACACTTCTAACCACGCTTTGTAAGGTGAGCTGATAGGCAAAATCCCACTTGCTTTCATCAAGGGCGCTAAAACCTCCTGGGGGAGGGCCACCAGCATTGCAAATGAGAATATCCAGACCACCAAGTTTAGTTGTTGCAGCGTCAAAAAAGCTTTTCAAACTGGCATCCTGACTGACATCGGCTGCAAAGCCAAAAGCACTTTGACCCGTGGACTGACTTATTTTTTGTGCAGCCTTTTCAGCACGCTCCGCTTCACGGCTACAAAGTGCTACAGTCGCACCTTCTTGTGCCAGGGCCTCAGCGCAGGCAAAGCCGAGGCCACCGCTCGCTGCTAGCACGACGGCGCGCTTGTCTTTAAGTCCTAAATTCATGCTGTCATCCTTTCAGGTTGTACATAGTTAAGAATGTCGTTTAATTCGCGCTTTAGGAGATCATCAATTTGTGTTCCTGGGTGTCTGACAAAGGCTGAATCAATCGCGCCGCGCTGGCGGTATATCTCTTTACGAAGGGCAAGGCCAATTCCGGGTTGAAACTCATAGCGTAATAAAGGACAGGCGTCGTAAAAGACTCGAGCTGCCTCCTCTTTATTGCCAGCTACGAAGGCTTTATATATGGTGACCAGAATCTCTGGATAGGAAAAGCCTGTCATCATGCCATCGGAACCGCGGTTAAGCTCTTCTAAAAAGAACATGCCACCCAGACCACCTACAATGCTTATGTCGCAGCCCAGATTTCGTATGGCAGTAATTTTGGGAATGCTGGGGGTTTCTTCCAGCTTTATGACTTCTACATGCTCGAGTTCATTATAGAGTTTGGCGACAAGAGGCGGACTCATTTTAATGCCAGTTGCCGCTGGGTAATCGTGCAGAATGATGGTTTGATTGACAGCATCATTGATCTTTTTATAATAATCAAAAATGACGCTGTCACTCTGGACGGGGGGAGGTGCTACGAGAAGACCTGCTGCGCCAAGGCTCAGAGCATTCAGGCTCTTTTCAACGGCTAAATCAGTACCTTCAGCCCCACTTCCTGCATACACAGGAATGTTTTTGCTAGCTGCGACCGTTGTGCGGATAACCTCGTCTTGTTCACGCTGCGAGAGTTTGGGCGCTTCGCCCATGACCCCAAGAACCACGAGCCCATCAACACCAAGATTTTCGAGAAACTGGGTTAGGTGCTCGAGGCTTGCTAAATCGAGGCTGCCATCGTCCTTAAATGGAGTTGGCATAATGGTATATACACCTTGAAACTTCAAGAAATCCTCCTTAGGCTTGACCGACTCATCCTAACAAGCCGTTGGCTTACTGTCCTTGCTCTTTCTTACGCTATGTGACGAAAAATTCCTGATAACTATTAGGGTGCCAGAACCAAACTTAGACTTTTAATACTTCTTCACACTTTTAGGCGTTGTAAGGTAATGCTATGTCCGACGAGAATTCAGTGTCCCCTGACACGCCTGAAGTAAATGAGATGAGTAATCATCCTGAAGTAGAAGAAAAGCCTACGCGCTCGAGTTCGGGTTTCATCATTGCACTATTGGTCTTAGGTCTGGTTGCAACCTTGCTCAGTTATCTTAATACCAATCGGCGCCTGGCCAGGCTCGAGGCGAGTTTGAGCAATCTAGAAACAGCCGTCCCTAACTTACCTCAGGCAACTATTGACGCCATCATTGCCCTGCAAAATGGTGGGGCGCCACCCTCTGCAACTACAGCTCAAGCAGACGGCTCCGCAACCGTTAGCATAGATGATGATGCTTTTGTCGGTGACCGGGAAACCGCACAGCTTGCAATTGTCGAATTTAGTGATTTTAACTGTCCTTACTGCCAGAAGTTTCATCAGGAAACGCTTTCTTTGCTTATGGATAAGTATGTACGCACGGGGCAGGCAATCTATGTTTACCGGGATTATGTTGGCGTAGGTGGCAATGTGACCTTGGCAGCTGCCTCGGCAGCTGAGTGCGTCAAAGAGCTTGCAGGTGATCAGGCTTACCTGGAGCTCGTGCAAAAGCTTTACGGCGGGAGTGGCACCAGAAACGTCGAGCAAGTTAAAAGTCTGGCAGAAAGCTATGACATTGATGCTGCAAGCCTTGATACCTGTATTAGTGAAAACCGCTATCAGGCTGAAGTTGTCGCCGATACCCAGGCGGGTCAGGCGGCTGGGGTGAGGGGAACACCTGCCTTTATCATCGGACAATTAGCTGAGGATGGTACGGTGACAGGTATAAATATTCCTGGAGCACAGCCTCTTGCCGTATTTGAAAGAGTGATTGACGAGCAGCTTGCGGTAGAAAATTGATTTTTGGTCTTAACTAAAGAGCGCAGTTGAGGTCTTTTAGCAAGCTTGAAGGTCATTTGCGTTTGTTCAAAATTCTTATGCTGAGTTTTATGCTGCTCTATTGTAGACAAGTTTTACCTTGGCTCGAGCTTCTATCATGAAGCGTAAAATTAAAGATTCTGACCATGCAAGGGTCGCTGACTCGGTGCTTTGGAGCTACCTTCTCGTCTAGAAATGAAGAATTTCTGAGCAAAAACGTGATGAGTTCAGGGGTTTTTCAGGCATCAGATGTCATAATGCGCTATGGGCACCTTAGAAATAAAACCACGCCTCTTTCGTCAGCTTGATAGATATTTCCACGAGCCCGTCAATTGCCTTACCCATCTTTTTGGCGCAGTCTTAAGCCTTTTGGGCACGATTAGTTTGATTTTTGCATCAAAGGGTAGCGTAGTTCATATCTTCAGTTTTGTAATCTATGGTCTTAGCTCAATTTTGCTCTATCTGGCGAGCAGCGCGCTTCACGGCTTTAAAGTGAGTAAGGCGAAACGCAGACTCCTTTTAAAGTTTGATCATGTTGGTATTTTTTGCCTGATTGCGGGCAGTTATACTCCTATTGCTCTTATAGTTTTGCGAGCTTACGACAACGTTCTAGGCTGGGGACTCTTTGCTCTGGTGTGGGTACTTGCAGGCGCAGGCATGACCCTTAAATTACGCTGGCTTGACCTTCATCACTGGTACTCAACCAGCTTTTATGTGGCCCTGGGCTGGTTAGCCCTTCTGGTGCTTGGCCCACTAACCAAAGCTTTGCCTACAGCTGCCCTTCTTCTACTTATGCTGGGAGGACTCTTTTACACCATTGGCGCCGTGATTTTTGGATTGCAGCGTCCTAACTTTTATCCGGGTGTTTTTGCGCATCATGAACTCTGGCATTTGTTTGTGCTGGCAGGGGGTGCCAGTCACTTTCTCATGATGTTCTGGTTTGCAACGCCCAAATAGCGCTACCGCAAGATATAAAAAGTGACAAAATAATAGGTCATGGGTACGGCAAAAAGGACACTGTCGATACGGTCTAAAATTCCTCCATGCCCCGGCAAAAAGTTTCCTGAATCTTTGACACCAGCCCAGCGTTTCATGAGCGACTCAAACAGGTCGCCAAGTTGAGCAGCACTCGAGACCAAAAGGCTGAACAAAATCGCGTCATAGATTTCAATATTCAGCCCGAGCCATCTTTGCAGACCAAAGACAGTCGCAGAGACCACGACACTGGCGAGTAGCAAGCCCCCTAGAGAACCCTCGAGGGTTTTATTCGGGCTAATGCTAGGTGCCAGCTTGGTCTTACCAAACAACCGTCCAAAGGTAAATGCTCCAACGTCAGTTGCGATGATGGCGAGTACAGGCAACATAAGATACCAGAGTCCTAAAACGCCATCAGGGGTGTAGCGCAAAGTGATAAAAAAGCCGAGCATCCAGGGAATGTACAAATAGCCAAAAAAACTAAATACCGCTGCAAACATACTGTTATCGTTAGGGCGGATGACCTCGAGTGTTATAAGGTAAAAAGCAACAATGCCAATCAGGGCCTCACGCCAGCTCACGCCTGCTATGAGCGGCTGCATGCCAGGGTAAGAGACAGGTAACGAGGCAGGTAAGGTGAGTATTGCGGCAACCCAGATACTGCGTTTGCGTATGGGTATGCCTTTGCCTTTCATCAACTGGGTGTACTCTTCGATGCCTGCTATGGTAACGATAGCGTAGAGGGGTATCAGTAAGGGAAGCCCTACCCAGACAATAAACAAAACGGCGAAGAAGGCTAAAAACCCAAAGACAACACGACCTACTAGACCTGACATTGGCAAAAATTATGGCACATCTGTCTGGGATTAGGGGTGAGTCTGAGGCTCGAGCCTCAGGTTACCAAACCGCTTAGGCATTTTGCATATAACCGTGTAAGCAGGGTCAAATACATTGCCAATCTCATAGCGAATGGCTTGTCCCATAAGGATATTTGCAGTCAACGTATCAAAGCCATAGTCAGAGCATAACCAGCTAAGCATTTCACTGGTCGCATGCTGCAATGCCTGATCAAGGGGGCGCGCGTTGCCAGCGGTAAAAATATAGTCTTCATTTTCGCCACGTGGCCAGGTGCTTCGTTTCCCTTTAAGCAGCTGAACGGTAAAACTGACATCCATAGAGATTTCGATTCCTGTGCCCACAATTTCGCCGTCACCCTGCAGAGCGTGACCGTCGCCAAGGCAAAATAAGGCACCCGGGACAAAAACGGGAAAGTAAGCGGTTGCACCCTGACGAAAACCGCGGTAGTCCATATTGCCACCGTGCTCTCCTGAGGTGGCAGTAGAAATCGCCTGTGAACGTGCGGGAGCGACCCCAAAACAACCGAGCATGGGCTCGAGAGGAAGCTCGAGCTTCCCGGTTGCTAGCTCGAGAGAGGCTGTTCCCCCGTCAGTGTCAACGTTCCAGATGGCAATCCGCTCATTATCTGACAGGATGGGCAGGTCTTTAACCCCATCCGGCTCGACCACATTACTGGCCAATATTTTGGCAGACCAGCCTGTCGGACGATTGGGTTTTAAGACATCGAGGCTTATCTTAAGCGTGTCTCCGGGTTCCGCCCCCTCAATGTAAAAAGGTCCGGTTTGAGGATTCCCTCGTTCAGTGATTTGTTCTCCAGTGTGATCTCGACCAGCGGCATCAACCGTTGTTGTTGAAACAGTGTCGCCAGAGGCTATGGTGAGTACAGGTTCGTGACTACCTAAGGTTGTGAAAAAGTGGCTGGGCTTAAAGTGATGATGCATTGCCGTCCTTTCCTATAAGCAAACAGATTTGCTCAATCTACCCTAATTTGTGCCGTTTTTGGGAGATAGGGAGAATATGCTTGAATGTATCTGACCTTGAAACGGCTCGAGTCAAGGTAAACTTTAGCTAACTGACTGATTTGCTTCAGGTACTTACCTTTTAGTATATTCCTTAAGCACAATCACAGAAGCTGGTATGTTTTAAAGCTTTTTATTGCTGCTGGCAAAAGCTTACTTTGTAGGAGAACAAATGAACATTCAAAAACTGATGAAAGAAGCGCAAAAAGCTCAGCGTAAAATGGCTGAGGCTCAGGAAAAACTGGCAAGCCTTAGCGTTGAAGGCAGTGCTGGTGGCGGTCTGGTAAATGTTAAGGCGAGTGGTGACGGCAGTATAACCGGCATAAAAATCGACCCCTCTGCCGTTGACCCCGAAGATATTGAAATGCTCGAGGATTTACTGATTGCTGCTGTAAATGAAGCGCAGCGTAAAGCTAAAGAGATTCAGGAAGAAGAAATGGGTGCTGCCATGGGTGGACTTGGTGGTATGGGTGGACTCGGAGGCTTATTTTAAGCCTTTTGGGCCCATCATGCCTCTATGAAATATCCCAGTTCCCTCATTACGCTTATTCGAGAATTAGGTAAGTTACCCGGTATTGGCCCGAAAAGTGCCCAGCGCCTGGCCTTTTATCTGTTTAACCAGCCCGAAGAAGATATAAAAAGTTTGGCTCATGCGCTGCTCGAGGCTCAGGCTTCTCTGGTGCAGTGTAGTCGCTGCTATAACATTACTGATGAACCCGCCTGTTCGATTTGTACCGATCTGAGCAGGGACTCGAGCATGATCTGTGTGGTTGAAGAGGCATCTGATCTTTTGGCTATTGAGCGCAGCGGCGAATATCAGGGGCTGTATCATGTTTTGAATGGTTCGCTTAGTCCCATGAATGGAATTGGGCCAGACCAATTGACTATTCAGGCACTCCTGGGGAGGCTCGAGGGGATAAGTGAAGTGATCTTAGCGACTGCCACCACCGTAGAAGGTCAGGCAACGGCTATGTACCTGGCGCGCTTACTCAATGATCTGGGGGTTAAGACCTCTCGCATTGCTCATGGTTTGCCCGTAGGTGGTGACCTCGAATACGCTGACGAGGTTACGCTTGGCCTAGCAATTGCCAATCGCCGTGCGATTTAACGCGAGCTAAGTTTTGCCTCCAGGGACTCAATTTCACTGGCGTCAAGCTGTTTGATTTCTTCGATAAAGCGGTCGACCGAGTCAAAGTCTCTATAAACACTCAAAAAGCGAATATAGGCAACATCATCGAGCCCTCTTAAGAACTGCAGGGTTCGTTTTCCTATTTCATCACTGGGTATCTCAGGAACCTGCACCACATCTTCAAAACCGTAAGCAAATTCTCTGAGCTGTTTTTCGGTAACAGGGCGTTTGTTACAGGCAATGCGCAGTTTGCCCAGTAGTTTATCAGGGTTAAAAGCTTCCCGGCGCCCGGACCGCTTTATGACCATAAGCGCCTCAAACTGCGCCCGTTCATAGGTGGTGAAGCGGCGATTGCAACTGCCACATTCACGTCTGCGCCGGATTGCTGTGCTGTCATCAGCCGGGCGTGAGTTGATGACTCGAGTATCTTCTGAAGAACAATAAGGGCATTTCATGACTTAATCAAAAACCTATCGTACAACAGAATGAAAGTGGTGATAAGTACGTCACTTTCTATTGGAAGACCTAGTCATTAAAGCTAAGCAGGTTGTTAAAGGCGTAATCGTCATC
>JAGQHN010000149.1 GCA_020431825.1 Trueperaceae bacterium
AGTAATACCAAACAAAAACTACGTCTCAGAGGCAGTTTTGAAGGCTAAAGTCCTTTTTAAGTTCATAACACGCTCTAAAAGGAGAGTCCCAAATCATGCTTAATGAACCTGAAGACATAGAACTGGTTTCCATTAAAATCGGCAAAGCCACTTATGATGCCATTTATTCAGAGCTAAAACGCAATCAAGACGAACACGCCAGTTAGCCATCTCACAAATTGAAAATCAGGAAGATGTCTTAGTAAAAACGCTCGAGCGCACAATTCGAATTTTGGGCGGTGAGCTTCAAATCAAAGCCAAGTTTTCTGATCGAGAAGTAATCCTAAAGCAGTTTATGATGAGGTCTCCTGTTACAGAGTTAAGGCGCCCTAGCAAATAAATTATGAGCACCCATCAATTAATGTGGGTGCTGTAGCTGAGGGTAATTGCCTAACTAGAGTTTCTTCCTCGGCGCACTGTCACCATGTTATGAGCACTTTTGAATCTTTGCGCTAGGTGCAAGCTAAGTACCTAAAGCTGAAAATCAAGGATTTTTAGCTAGCGTGTAGCGGTTATGAACAGGGGAATCCCGTTTTCATTAAACGACTTTGTTAGCTTGGTGATACTTAGTTACCAGATACTGCCCAGTTTATAGCAGCTTTGAAGAGCCAGTCAGTCCACCAAGAGTCTCGAATTTGTAGTGGACTCGTGTCATTAAACATAAAGCCGAGTCGGCGGGCTGGGGCGTTTAAGCCAACCATTGATGTACCCGGGTCGTAGCCGAAAATAACAGCTTTGCTAGCATCTCCTGTGAGGGTGGCAATCTTGATGGCACTGGATGTAGGTTTGCCCCAACTCAGGGTTTGTCCAGAGCTATAAGCTGCACCTGGTCCGTACTCGCTCAAGTCTCCTAATCGAAGGGCGGCACTAAGTGGGTGAGTATTATTGCTTACGCTAATAGAGGTTTGATTGCTTGCAGTACCATAGTAACCACTCGAGGCGGTAACCATTCCTAGATCATCAAAAAGCGCTGCTTCCCACGTTATTACGGGAACACTGACATTGCGGTACTTAGTATTGACATCTGCAGGAGTTACTGTTGATGAAATAACCACGAGATCTTTGCCGGTAGCGTCGCTCGTTGCACTACTGCCGCCAACTTTTACTGTCACATTAAAGCCCATCTGCCATAACTGATCATTGACCAGTTGGTCCGCGGGTGTCATGGGATAGCTACCAACCACAAAGAGAACCTTGCGCCAGTACTGAAAATCAGGCACGTAGCTAAGCATTGACTTGACGTTAAGGTGTCTTGTGCTGGCGCTGATCGCCCACCCACCATTTAAAAGGTAGGTTTCAAGACCGCTGAGATTGGTACTGGATGTCTCACTTGCTGCTAGTGCTAGAGCCCCAGATACAATGGGTGCTGAAAAAGAGGTTCCGATGACTTCAGCAATTTGATTGCCTGGATAAGAGGTATAAAGCCACTCGCCAGGAGCTGCGATTTCTAATGCAGAACTGCGATTGCTAAAGGGCGAGAGGGTACTATTGGATTGGGTACTACCAACACTAATCAAGTACTGAGCATTTGTGCCACTTGTTGCATAAGCTGCGGGATAAGAAATGCTATTACTGTTACCTTCATTTCCAGCTGAAGCAATAACATAAATATGCCTGCTGGTTGCATAGTCAATCATGGATTTTAGGGCTGCAACATCGACATTGGTACCCAGTGAAAGATTGATTATATCAGCATTTTTCTGAACCGCCCAGTCGATAGCTGAAGCTACCGCCGAAACATCACCAGAGCCATCATTTTTGAGTACGCGAATAGGCAAAATGTCTGCTTTGGGTGCAACTTGCAAAATGAGACCTGCAACTGCGGTGCCATGCCCATAAGCGCCGCCTCCTGAAACATCTTGTGGATAGTTATCACCATCTACGTAATCTTTCCATTCATTTGAGGGGGCAAGCCTGTCACTAAACATCGAGTGATTTAGGTCAATCCCAGTGTCAATTACTGCTACTTTAATGCCTTCCCCAAAGTTTTTTGAAAAGGTAAATGCAGGTGCCAGGTTAATCTGGTTAAAAGCAAAACGATTTTCGCTGGGTGTGGTTGGGATTGTTCCTGTACCACCTGCCCAGGCACTCCAGCCACCTGCCCAGGCACTCCAGCCACCTGCCCAGGCACTCCAGCCACCTGCCCAGGCGCTAAAACCTGAGGCATTGACTTCTGGGGTTGTTAGGGCATTTTGGTTCACGCTCGTAGTTAAAGTACTGAGTTCACCTGCTTCTTTACTAAAACCTAAAATGGCAAAGCCTGCTTCAGGTTTAAAGATAATTGCTTTACCCCCATAGGCTTTTTCTAGATCGGCTTGAGAAGTAGCCACGTCGACCTCAACCGAGGCCACATAATAGGGAGCAACTTCTCCAGCCTGAAGATTAGAGGTGGTGCTACAAGAAGACAGAATGACCAATAGGCCTACAAATAAAGCCCATCGAAGAGGTTTAGAGACAGTGGAAAGCATGACGAGACCTCCAAGGTCGGTTGCGCTACTTGCTCGCTGCTTCTTTTAGCGCCCAGGTTTAGTGAAGCAGGTCATAGCGTCCTAGGGGTAAATAAAGACCTAATGCTCAGATAAAACCAAAACATTACGTTAGAAACAACTTTAGACCAGGTATTCTCACAAATTCCTTAAGTGAGAAGTTTCTAACGCTATTACGAGATGGGACGAGGAATACTTACCATGGCTTTTGGCTCACGATCAATAGCAACTTCTAAGGCGTAGTCCTGACCTGAAAACAGTTCAAACCCGAAATGACCCCAACTATCTAAGTTCAAGTCCTATACCTGATGGCGAGTATCAACAAGCCTTAGCTGTGCATGTGGGTCTAATTTAAAAGAAGCCTACAATTATATATACCTCATGTAAGAAAAGGAGAAAAATTTTCGGCAAGCTAAGTACAACCAAGTTAAAAAAGTAGTTTAATGAAAACGCTATTCCCCGGTCCATAACCGCTTCACGCTAGCTGAAAATCAAGGATTTTCAGCTTGGAGGTACTTAGTTTGGCTTTTCCTGACAGCGTTTCTAGTCTTAGATTTTTAGATTACCAAGATATGAAAATGCTATATTCTTCACTTTCATATAGATGAGTATAAATAAGACCGCTAAGGATAAAAAGGTCTAATTTTTCCCAGTGGCAAGGGGTTTTGGTAATTTTAAACAAAATTCAAAAAGGGACAGTTGGTAAGTATTTATGCATGCAAAAATAACCAAAAACCAATTTGGCAGTAATAGTTTCTCCAGTCTATAGTTAAGGCAAAAACAAACTTATCCTTTGTACAAAACGAGCTCAAAACCAACCGATAAAAACCCAGGGATTGTCCTGATTAGGTGAAGTGCTAAACCTGCGGTTTTATAGGTGCGCTATACTCAAGAGTAAATCAAATCGGCTGTAGTTCAAAACTTTGCTCACAAAAGGAGGTAAGAATGCATTTCTATAAACTAGGCTTTATTTTTATTTGTATCATCTTTTTAGGTGCGTGCACGAGCGCAACCCCTGGTCCAACACCTGCTCCTCAGTTACCTTCATTGGCTGGCGCATGGCAAAGTACCAGTGATGCCAATATATTTAGAGATGTTGGTTTAGGAAACCTCCAGTTTTTAAGATTCACTGAATCAAGTGACAGCTCTGGCAGTCTTGAAGTGTTTGGCATACGACCAGAAACCAATGTACTGGCTTGTGGTCAACTGGTATTTGCCACGGTTGCTGAGGATACGCTTTCTTTATACTCTGATGTATTTAGCTCGAGGCTTTTACAATTTGAAACAACGGATACGAGTTTGACCCTCAAGGATGAATCGGGATTGACCCAAACCTTTACCAAAGTTACTGAGGTATCAAGCTCGGCTATCTGTGAAAAAGCGAGCTTTGAAGCCAGTTTTGAAACTATCCCGGTTAACCTTACAAGTTTTACTGGCCTGGTAAGTGATGGTACAAATTTACGAGTGGCGAGCGAAGACGGCAATGTTTATCCTATAAATCCAAGCAATGGTCAATTAGGCGTGGGCACAGTCCTGGTGGGGGGAAATTTTGGCATTGGTGGCAGCCCTCGGCATATTGTCGCCATGCAAGGCACAACCGATTATTGGGGACACTGCGGCTGCGGAGGTTCTCAAGAAATTGTCAGATATAAAGCGGGTGCAGCTACCGCTGTAGATATTATTGATACGGCTACCGATCTACCCAAAGAAATTGGGGTGCGAGAAGCAGTTTATGATGGTACTCATCTGTGGATAGCGGGCTACTCCTATGATGAAGGCAAGTACCTGATTCTTAAAGTGGATTCTGATGCTGAACCTGACGTACTTTTAAGCGATTTTGCCTTTGATGATGGCTTGATTGGCTTTACCATCTTAGGTGGTCAGCTGTGGGGTCTGGTGAATGTACTAGGGTATAAGCTCATCCAGATTGATCCAGCTTTAGGGAAAGCGACCAGGACTATCGATATACCAGCTCTAGAGCAAGGGAATTTTAGAGGTTTAGAAGCGTTTGGGGGAAGTCTGTACTTGCTTGCAGAAGTCACACAAAATACAGCTGCTCTTTATAAGGTTACGCCTTAACGCTGATACAACAAATACTCTGGCCAAAATCACTTTCAGTGTTCACTTCTACTCGCCTGCTAGTCTTGAGTCACAGCTAAAAAAAGCAAGCTCCAGCTGGTCAGCTCTTAATCTTTACTCGATCTGGTTTAAACTTGGTCATGGCAGGTACTCTGTTAACAACGAAACTCACGATTCCTCCGCCACAGCAAAATAGGATTAAACGACCTCGACTGCTGCAAACCCTTAATAAGGGTCTCAACCGAAAATTAACTTTGGTTTCTGCTCCAGCCGGATTTGGCAAGACGACGTTGCTTGGTGATTGGGTGAGTACCTGTAAGCGACCTGTTGCCTGGGTGGCACTAGATGAAAATGATAATGACCTTGCCCGCTTTTTTGCATACTTTATATCTGGCCTTGAAACTATGTTGCAACGGGCCAAAAACCTGCCCCTATTAGAGCTTTCCACGCAACATTCACTCGAAAGCACTGCGGCGTTAGTACAAATCATAAATCAAATTTCAAAAATACCAGAAGATTTTGTTTTTGTTCTAGATGACTATCATAGACTTGAAAGTAAAGCTATCGATACCACTATTGAGTTTTTGATCGAGCATATGCCCAGACAGATGCATTTGGTCATTTCAACTCGAGAAGATCCTCAATTGCCCTTATCGCGCCTTCGGATTAGAAACCAAATGACCGAGCTTCGTATTAAAGACTTGCGTTTTAGTCCTGAAGAAGCTCATGATTTTTTTTATGAAGTAATGCATTTACCGCTTTCAAATGAAGAAGTAGAGGCTTTGGAAAACCGAACCGAGGGTTGGATCGCCGGTCTTCAGCTTGCAGCGCTTTCTCTACAAGGACGAGAAAATACCTCTGATTTTGTCAAAACGTTTAGCGGCAATAACCGGTATATCGTTGATTTTTTGCTTGAAGAAGTCATGCAGAGCCTTCCTGAGAAAATTCAGCTTTTTTTACTGCAAACCTCTATTCTTGACCGGCTATGCAGTTCGCTTTGTCAATATCTAACAGAGTCTGAAGAAACTGACGAGCTATTAACTACCATAGAACGAAATAATTTATTTATCGTCCCTTTAGACGATAATCGTCAGTGGTACCGCTATCATCATCTATTTGCTGAGGTGTTAAAAACGCGCCTGAAGCAGCTTATGCAAGAGCAACTAGAAGATCTTCATAAGCGGGCAAGTTTCTGGTTTGAGCAAAATGGTTTTCGGGCTGACGCTATACACCATGCCCTCGAGGCCAAAGACGTACGACGAGCTGCAGAACTCATTGAATTAAGCTGGCCAGATATGGACAAACGTTACCAGATTGCAACCTGGCTCAAATGGGTTAGATTGCTTCCTGAAAAAATTATCAGAGACCGGGCATTACTTAGCGCAAACTATGCCTGGGCGCTGCTAAGTAGAGGAGAGATGGAGTCGGGTAAAAGCTGGTTAGAAGCCTCTGAAAAGGTGCTTGAAAACTTGAGCGCTAAGGTGGGGGGAGGAGAAATGGCAAATGAAGTAGCAGCAACGTTAGCGACTGCCTGGGCCTATTACTACCAGTCTCAGGGAGATGTACTCGCGACTGAAACGCATGCCCATAAAGCTCTGGATTTGCTGGGCGAAAAGAATTATTTGCAACGAGGTATTGCTGCTTCTCTATTAGGGGTTTCTTATTACACCCAGGGGAGACTCGAGCTTGCCTACCAAAGTTTAGCTGATGGTAGCAAACAGCTAATAAAGGCAGGGAACCTTCTTTTTGCACTACGTGGTACTTACCTGCTTGCCGATATTAAAAGACTTCAAGGTCATTTGAATGAGGCGATAAACGTCTACAAACAGGCGCTTGCAACGGCTGCTGAACAGGGCCTTTCAATTCTGCGAGGGACAGCGGATCTTCACCTGGGATTAACTGAGCTGTATTTAGAAAAGGACGACCAGAGCAGCGCTAAGAAGTATTTGCAGGAGGCCGAAGCTCTGGGTGAGCATGCCGGGTCACCCCACTGGCAGTACCGTTTGCGTCTGGCTCAGGCTCATATTAAAGAGGCTCAGGGAGACTTTGAGGAAGCAAGGGTCTTACTCGAGGAAGCTGAACAGCTCTATGTTCCAACACCGGTTCCAAGTGTTTACCCGCTTGCAGCTAAAAAAGCAAGGCTGAATATAAAGCTCGGCAGGCAGGCAGAAGCAAGTCGCTGGGCAAAGGGGTGTAATCTACTAGAGCATGACCTTAGCTTTTTACTCGAGTATGAACACCTTAGCTTAGCCAGAGTTTTCCTGGCAGAGTTTAAGCTAAAAAAAACTGAAGCTACCTGGGAAAATCTCCAGTCTCTTTTGCAAAGACTCTATAGGGCAGCAAAGTCTGAAGGTCGATTTGGTGTAGTTATAGAAATTCTGAACTTACTATGCTTATCTCATTATGTTAAAGGAGAGGCTCAGCAAGCGCTGAGCTATTTGGAGGAAGCTCTAACACTGGCACAAGCTGAGGGGTATATTCGCATCTTCCGCGCCGAGGGGGAGGAAATGACTAAACTTCTTTCCGAGCTGGCAAGTCGTGGGCAAATGCCTGCTTATATTGCAATGATACTCGGCACAGATTATGAGCAAGAGCAAATAAAAGGAGTAGAACCTTCAAACGTTATAACAGATGAACTGCTCGAGCCTTTAAGCAAGCGCGAATTTGAAGTACTTGAGCTGATTGCTGAAGGTCTTTCTAATCTTGCTATCAGCAAACAGCTTTACCGCTCAGAAAGTACAATTAAAGGTCATAACCGAAATATTTTTGGCAAACTTCAGGTCCAAAACCGTACCCAGGCGGTTGCTAAAGCCAGACGCCTGGGTCTAATAGATTAGCCGCCAGGTTTTAGGCAAAGCCACTTTAACCTCAAAAGGTAAAAACAGTACTTTTGGACTGCTCCATTTTTGCCTCTTACCGTTTTTCAATACTTTTGGGTCTGCAAACACGACTTCCCCTAACGCTATTCTCCAGAAGCTTTAACGTGAAAGGAGAAGCAAATGTATTGTAGAAAAACCCCAAAGTATTTGTATCTGTTCTTGGTAATAATCATGCTGATTATGGCTACACAGGCACAGGCAAACAGCAATACTGGCTTTAGACCAGATGCCCCAACGTATGCGATTCGAGGTGCTTTTTCAGTTGGTGCAATGGAATCAAGCATAGAGAGAACTAGCCCTCTTGACTTAACCATATGGTATCCAGCCCTTAATCCAAATGACACAGAAGCAAGCATTCTCTATCCCTATGAAATAAAAATGGACGCAGCTCCGGAAGCAGTTGCAACCGTCTCAGGAAAGGCCAGCGCAAATGCCGACTTTAATCTAGAAGCGGCGCCTTATCCCCTAATCATTCTTTCCCCAGGCTTTTCTATAGGGCGTAGTAACTATGCCTACCTGGCAGAGCACCTCGCCTCTTATGGATTTGTGGTTCTGGCGCCAGAACATCAGGAACGCTTTGATCCTGAGATGTCAGAGTTCTGGCAAGCCGCGATTAAACGTCCCATGGATATTCTGGATGTGCTTGCTTATGTTGACCTGGAGGTGCAAGAGGAGGGCATCTTTGAAAGTTTAGTCGACGCTGAAACCGTGGCTGTTATAGGGCATTCCTATGGTGGTTACACTGCCCTAACAGCGGCAGGCGCACGCTTTGATATGACGGCTTTTCAGAGTCATTGTGACGCAGCTGCTAAAGCCAATGACCCCAATGTCTGGTTATGTGGGTTGCTGCTGGAAAATATTGAGGACATGGCAGAGCTAGCAGGACTCAGCGCCTTACCCGAAGACCTCTGGCCAGCCTGGGCAGATTCTCGAATTGACGCGATCATCCCTATGGCAGGTGACGCCTATCTCTTTGGTCAGTCAGGCTTAGCTGAAATTGATATTCCGGTCATGGCAATAGGTGGCACACTGGATACCGGCACGCCTTTTAGCTGGGGCACACAACCTACCTTTGACCATGTCTCAAGTACCGTAAAAGCTAAAGTTGCCTTTGAAAATGCCGAGCATATGATTTTTTCAAGTACTTGTGAGGCGCTGCCCTGGTACAGCGAGATTGGTTTTTATAGTTTTTGCTCTGATCCTGTTTGGGACATGGATAGGGCGCATGACCTTATACTTCACTTTAGTACCGCCTTTTTGCTGGCTGAATTGAAAGATGACGAGGTTGCCGCAAGTAGTTTGGCTCCTGAAAGTGTTAGCTTTCCTGGCATTGCCTACGAAGTTCAGGGCTTCTGAACCGTACTTGCTTGTTAAAGTAATACTTTATGCAAGCCATACGCCAAAGCAATGCCCCGTTCAAACAATCCTAAAAAAAATCTGGATGAGCCTAAAGTATATGAAATTAGACTTAAAGGTCAGCTTGATACCCAGTGGATAAACTGGTTTGAGGGGTTCAACCTTGATACCGGGAACCCCAATGAAACGCGGCTAGTAGGTGAAGTGGCAGATCAGGCGGCCCTTCACCACCTGCTTAGAAAAGTTCGCGATCTTGGCCTGACCCTAATTGCCATTAGACTCCTTGAATTTAAGTCACCAACAGAAGAACCTTGATTTCCATTTATGCCATTTCCAATTTCTGAATCTAACACCCCTGGAGGAAATATGACCGCTCAAAATCCCACCTTGCCAACAGCCAAACTTGCTAGATTTGCAGGTCTTGCGTATTTAGTCATCTTTTTAGCAGGCTTTTATGCTGAGTTCTATGTGCGTCCATCGCTGATAAACCAAGAAAATCCATTCCAAACAGCCCAGGCTATCAGGGCATCAGAGACTTTGTTTCGCTCGAGTATCGCAGGCGATATCATAATGATTCTGGCGGATATAATCCTCGCCTTATTGTTTTATCAGCTCTTTAAACCCGTTAGTCGTTCTCTTTCTTTGGTGGCAGCAGTTTTTCGCCTGGCGCAGGCCTCGACGCTCGCAGTAAATCTGCTCAATTTGTTTATTGCCATGCAGCTTTTTCAGACCGCCGACACCTTAGCTTCTTCCAATGGAAATTTTAACGACCTTGGCATGATTTTTCTTAATGCGCATAGCATCGGCTACTCACTCGGCCTGGTATTTTTTGGCATCAACTGTTTGCTAATGGCCTACCTCATTTTCAAAGCTAGCTATTTTCCGACAATCTTGGGTGCTTTAGTTATGCTTGCAGGATTGGGCTATCTAATCACTAGTTTTGCCCAGGTTATACTTCCTAACTATGCCAACTACCAGGGGATCTTTGAACCGATAGTTCTTTTACCTGCAGTTGTTGGTGAGTTGGCTATGTGCTTATGGCTGTTAATAAAAGGAATCAGGCTATCAACTGCTGGTAATGCATCAGAAATAACCTTAGCCCAATGAGTTTGAGTTCAAAAATAGTTGCTAATAGGTCACAACAAATGAGGGCAGTTGTTGCAAATAAGTCTGGTTCGGCAGAGGTATTAAAGCTTGAAAGGGTAAGTAAGCCAAATATTAAAAACCACGAAGTTCTTATTAGGGTATATGCAAGCAGTGTTACCGCTGGAGATTTGATCCTGCGTAAACTTCACCCGCTTTTATTTATCCCACTAAGGTTTATGGGTATCAAACGAAAAAGAATCCCAGGGCATGAGTTTTCAGGGGAAGTCGTGGAAGTGGGAGCTGAGGTAAAAAGGTTTAAGCCTGGTGAACTTGTTTTTGGTACCACCACAGGGCTAAGTGTCGGTGCCTATGCAGAGTACCTGGCCTTACCAGAAATCTGGAAAAGAGGCGTTATCTCTTTAAAGCCAACAAATATGAGTCACAAAGAGGCCGCGGTTTTGCCTGTTGGTGCCATGACAGCTCTTCAGATTCTTAAACGCGGCCAAATCGAATCTGGTCACAAGGTACTTATATATGGTGCATCTGGTAGTGTTGGCAGTTTCGCCGTTCAGTTTGCCAGGTATTTTGGAGCTGAGGTAACAGCAGTATGCAGTGATGCAAATAAGGAATGGGTAAAGTCACTTGGTGCGCATAGAATTATAGATTACACAAAAGAGGATTTTAGCAAACAGGCGCAGAAATATGACTTGATTTTTGATGCCGTTGGCAAAATTGGACTTAATAAGGTTCATGCTTCTCTGACTGAAAAGGGACAGTTTCTTTCAGTTAAAACAACCACTAAGGAAGACCCGGGTCTTCTCGCCTTTATTAAGAAACTTGTTGAAGAAGATCACATAAAACCCGTCCTGGACCGTTGCTATACATTAGATAGCATTGTTTCTGCCCATACATATGTTGAAACTGGCCGTAAAAAAGGCAATGTTGCAATCGTTGTAGGGGGTAACTGAGTTTTACAGGAGAAATAAGGATTAATATCCATAAACTACCTGGCCAAAATCAAAAAAAGTTCGACTATCGAATAGTACTTGTTATCTAGCGTTCTTTACATTTCATAGAGTATAGGAGAAAAAATGTTTTTTACACCCCAAGCACAAAAATCACGGTTTGTCTCATTTAAAGAAAAGGCAAACCTGCTAACTATTATCAGCATCTTTCTAACCTACGGCTTTTACTTTTTCAGAGTTTTTCAGGCTGATTTTAAGAGCCTGCAATTAGGTATGCTGCTAAGTGTCACCATTATTTTCATCTTTATTCAAATACTGACAAGAAGTATGTTGCCTTTTGTCTTTAAGCACCAAAGGCAAATCAAAATGAGCATGCAAGAGAATGAAGCTATTTTGAAAGCAAATCGAGTTGCTTACTTTGTTTTACTTTCGGGTGTCATGACTAGCTTACTATTAAGCATTTTGAATGCAGCATCTTTCTGGCTTAATCTGAATATAGTGTTTTTTGTTGTTCTGTCAGAAATCACCAAATTCTCTGCGGAGCTTGTGCTCTTACACAGCTCACAATTGCTGCCAAAGTCGAACGAACAGAGAATTTAACGTTTCTATAGTTTCTTTGATTTGGGTTCCGTCAAGTCAACTCAAAATGGATGAACTTTAGCTATAACCGAAGCAGAGCAGATTATCCTAAAAGACACAGGTTTCCTAAAGTGATTATCTCTCACACGATTTATCTGTACCATCGCTTTACCTTGTCTTATAGGGATGTTCAGGAATTATTGTTTCAAAGAGGGATTGAGATCAGTCATGAAACGATAAGAAACTGGTGTAGTAAGTTCGGTCCTGATTTAGCTCAAGCTATAAGGAATTACAAACCTCGGTATAGTCAAACTTGGCATCTCGATGAAATGAGGATAGTTATTGCTGGAAAGGTTCACTGGCTCTGGCGAGCAATTAGTGAGCATGACGACGTTTTAGATGTTCTTCTTCAAAAACATCGAGATACAAGGGCTGCCAAACGGTTCTTCACGCGCTTGATCGAAGAAAATGAACTTCCTCAAGACATTATCACCGATGGGCTTAGGAGTTATGAGGCAGCACTTAAAGAGCTTCCTGAGATATATTCATTTCTGGTGTATGAGTTGAAAAAGGGCGGCGTGCCCTGCTTAGATAAGTTTGGATACAAACAAA
>JAGQHN010000014.1 GCA_020431825.1 Trueperaceae bacterium
TGATAGGACAGGCCGTCAGTGCATTTTCAGGTTCGGTAGGGTTTTTGATGAGTTTAACAGGACACCACAATCAGGCGGCGCTTTTTGTTTTAGGCGTACTTCTGTTAAACGTCAGTCTAAATTTCTTGCTTATTCCCCAATTTGGCATGAATGGTGCAGCGGTTGCCACTTCAGCCAGTTTTATTATCTGGAATATGGCGGCGCTCTTTTATGTGCTCAGAACACTAAAAATAAACCCAACCGTTTTGAGGCGGTTCTGGTGAAGCCTAATTTCTTTATTGTTGGCGCGCCCAAATGCGGCACCACTGCTCTGGCACAGTACCTCTCTGAGCATCCACAGGTATTTATGGCCGACCCCAAAGAACCTCATTTCTTTGCCGATGATTTACCCGGTCACCATAAAGCCATAAATCAAAAAGACTATCTGCGCTTATTTAGTCATGCCAGAGAGCAAAAAATCGTTGGTGAAGCCTCAGTCTGGTATCTCTACTCAGATTCAGCTTTAAAAAATATAAAATGTTTTAACCCCCAGGCAAAACTCCTGGTCATGCTTCGAAACCCGGTTGAACTGGTTTACTCTATGCATTCCCAGCATCTTTATACCCGAAACGAGCACGAACAGGACTTTGCCGAAGCGTGGTTCCTATCAGAAAAACGGCGTCAGGGAAAAGCTATTATCTCAACAGCACAGGATGGGCATAAGGTCTTACAGTACGATGAAATCGCCAGATTAGGTGAACAGCTGGAAAGACTGTTAAAGCTTTTTCCCAGGCAACAGGTCATGTGGATATTTTTTGATGACTTTAAAACCAAACCCGTAGAAACCTATAAGCAGGTAATGCAGTTTTTAGCCATAGAAGACTTAAACCGCAAGAGCTTTCCCCGTATCAATAGCAACAAACGGCAAAAGTACCCGTGGCTGGCAAACTTTACCGAAAGGCCCCCGCAGTGGTTAGTCTGGCCACTGCAAGAACTCAAACGGCGCTTTAACATTCAGCAGCGCTTTAATCTTTTAAAACCTTTACGACAAATTAATGATGTCGTAGAAAACCGCCCCGCACTCAGCCCTGAAATGACGCAAATCATCTTGCAACACTACCGGGACGACATCTTAAAGCTAGCTCAGCTGACCGGGCGCAATTTGGATCACTGGCTCTATGACCTCGAGCCTCAGGAAAAAGAGCTTATATGTTAATTGGCGAAGCCGTACTAGCCTCAAGCGTAGCTACATTTACCAGCCCTACTTGAGAACGCGCAAGACCACAAACTTTAAGTAACGTCCTTCAGGAAAGGCAATGCTAACCGGGTGATCTAAGGCATGCCCGGCTTCATGTATGACCTGGGCTTGTACCTTTGCGTCCTGACAGGCCTCTGCCAGCATAGTCTTAAAATCTTCTGGAAAAACCTGTGAGGTACAGCTCGAGCTCACCAGTAAGCCACCCTGATTCAGACACTTTAGCGCCAGCGTATTAAGCTTTTTGTAGGCTCTTAAAGCCGCAAACTTACTCTGCTTGTCTTTGGCCATAGACGGCGGGTCAAGCACAACCATATCTACCTTGTTGGCATCTCTGGCATAGTCCTGTAGAAAACTAAAAACATCGGCGGTAAGAGCTTTATGGTTTATGAAACCATTTATTTCGGCATTGCGCTCGGCGTCCGCATTGGCGGCTGGGGCTATGTCCACACTTGTCACTTCTTTGGCCCCCCCAGCCAGAGCGTAGACCGAAAAGCCTCCGTTGTAACTAAACAGGTTAAGCACTGTTTTGTCTTTTGCCAGACCTCTAAGCGTTTGCCGATTTTCCCGCTGATCTAAAAAGAGCCCGGTTTTTTGCCCTTCATAAAGATTGGCAATAAACTTAAGCCCCTTTTCCATAACGGTGAGTTCTGGCGGGGGCAGTTCGCCCCAGAGAGCCTCGAGACCCCTTTCGGTGCGCCAAGCAATCCCTTTTAGATTTAGCTCTTTGCTAAGACTCCAGACCACATCATCAAGAATGCTTTCTAAACTCTTACTATAAGTCCGTATAACCACAAAGCGGTTATAGCGGTCAGCTACCAGCCCCGGCAAAAAGTCACTCTCACCGTAAATCAGGCGGTAGGCATTGGTATCATTTGAAACAAAAGTTCTGAGGCTTAAAGCATCTTTAACCCGTTCATGGATAAAGGTCTGATCGGGCACACTGGTTTCAGCAAACAGCCGCACGGCAATGGCACCTTCTTTATCAAACAGGCCAATGCGACTAAGCTTGCCTGCCTCGAGCCTGACCCAGTCGCCAGTCTTAAGGCGGTGCTCCGGCAAATGATTGCGGTAAACCCAGGGGTGACCTGAAGCCAGCGCAGACTCGAGCTTTTTGCCCAGATTAAGGGTAATAAGTGACACTACAAACTCACTTTGCCTTCTTGCAGGAGCTGCTCGAACTGTGCAATGGTCTGACGAATACCAAGCTCGAGGGGTGTTTCTGAGGTGCCTGACAAATGCTTTTTATAGTCTCCAGCGGCCATGCTTTCTGCAAAAGGCAGGTGCGTATCTTTTACCCTGATTGTAACTCCAGGTTTAACGCTTTCAATCATCTGCGCAACCGCTGTTACCGCCACAGCGTCCAGGCCAAGGTTAAAGCCGTAAGCACCGTTTAGCGGTGTTTCAGCCGCTTCTATAAATTGTCTGGCGACATCTGAAGCAAGATGAAACTGCATCTTGCCACCAAAACTTATCTCAAAGTCTTTTCCGGCAGCGGCAGCCAGCATGGCTTTGCTCGGTTCGCTGGTTAGGCCCTGATCACGGCCCACACCGTAAACCGTATAGGGGCGCAAGGACGTACTGCTTAACCCATAATCCTGAAAATAAACTCTGGCAGTGCCTTCATTGGCCTGTTTGTAAACACCATAAAGCGTGGTAGGTGCTAAAGGCGCATCGGCAGGTAGATTATCCTGACCGTAAACCTCGGGTGGGCCGTACACTGCAATCGAAGAGGCGCAGGCCAGATGCTTAAGCCCTGCCTGTTTAGCTGCCTCAAAAACATTCACAGTACCCACAACATTGACCTGTGCACCCAGTACGGGATTAGCCCGACAAAAAGGAACCTGCAACGCTGCCAGGTGAATAATGTGCTTTACCTCGTGCTCAGTAATGGCCTTTAAAACCTGCTCAAAGTTAGTCAGGTCACCTTTTAAAAAGGTAACACTTTCTTGCTCCTCAGGGCTCATCAGCAAATTGAGCCGATGCCGATTCTCACTCAGATCAAAACTGATGACCTTTTTGCCAGCTTTGGTCAAATGATAGATCGCCCAGGCTCCCAGACAACCCATAGACCCCGTAATCAGATAGGCCATTTAGTCAACCACGCGATTCGTGAGGCTACCCAGATGCTCTATTTCAACGGTAAAGGTATCCCCTGGTTTCATCCAGAGCTTTTCTTGCGTACCCAAAATGACACCTTCTGGCGTACCTGTCGAAATAATGTCACCGGGGCTTAAGGTCATGTACTGACTGGTATAAGCAATAATTTCAGCAACGCTGAAAATCATGTCGGCGGTGTTGCTGTTTTGCTTAAGCTCCCCGTTGTAATAACCTTTGACAGTCAGGTTTTGTGGGTCAGTAATTTCATCTGAAGTAACGACATAGGGGCCTATGGGCAAGAATTTGTCTAGTGTTTTTCCTACCAGCCACTGACCACTAACAAACTGTAATTTGCGCTCGCTTAAGTCATTGGCATTGCAGTAGCCAAAGACGTAGTTTAAAGCCTCATCGACAGAGACATTTTTGGCAGTTTTACCCATAACCACACAAAGCTCAGCTTCGTAATCTACCTGCTCGAGCCCGCCAATCGAAACCTCTTCACCCGGAGCTGCAATGCTGTTATTAAACTTGCTAAAAAGCACAGGTTGTTTGGGTTCTGCCATGCCACTTTCCACTGCATGTTTACGGTAATTAAGACCAATACAAAGAATCTTACCCGGGTTGGGTACGCAAGCGGCAATCTCTAGACTCGCTTCATCAAGAAAGCTCGAGGCACCGCCAAGCAGACCTTTTAACTCAGTCATAGCTTCATTGCCACGACCAAAAACTTTATCGGGATGCAAACCTGTGTCAATGACACCCTGCTCAACCTTTATACCCAAACGTAAACCCGCATCCCCTTTAAAACTCAGTAATTTCATAACCTTACTCCTTTAAGAACTAGCTTTTGAGAAATGATAACAGGAAACTATAAGGATTCAAGCTAGTAAGCAAAACCTATATTTTGCCTAAAAGACCTAGCTTGTTTCAAAAATTTTATACCTAATGCGGATACCCTAATTTTGATTTCCGGTTTAAACACTTCAATAAATAGTGCGTAAAGAAATTTACAAAGTAAAATTCTGCTTAGAATTTCTCCTAAGCAGAATCATGGTCTTAGCTATACCAATCTTAAACTAACTTGTATGACATTCCTTTGAGCAATAATAGCAGCCATTTACTTGGCTATAATAATGCCTTGCCGCTTTTACTGCATCCCGGCAATTTGAAAAGCTACCTAAGTAAATCCTATTTTCAGTACTGGGGCAAAAGGTGCAGTTTTGGGTATGCACTTCATGATCGCCATTAGCTTGAGCGTTCTTATTAACGTAGTAATTCACGAACGCTCCTTATTAGCTTGCGATAGTACCGAACCTGCCAACGTTTTTGTTTCTTGACTATATTTATCGCTATGAAGAACTTTAGATGCCTTTGTTTCCAATTCAGCACCTGTTTGCTTAGTAGTTCCGGTTTGTGAAAGTACCGAACCTGCCAATTCTTTAGCTATTTTTGAAGAACTGTTATCCTTTAAAACCTCAGAAGCTAAAGTTGCAATCTTTTTAGAAGACTGCTTGCTATTTTTTGCCATACTTATTCCTTTCCTAGGATTTTGCACCTAGAAGAAAAGGACACAGCGTTGCAGAATTGGGATTAAAACTGTATGCTGAATATGTCACTAGCCAGCATTTTTGCTGTGTCTAACGGAATGGCGAGCATTTATTGAGGCATGTCCCAAGTGCTCGCTTTTTCGTTTGCCTCCTCAAATCTTTTTGCCTCAAAAATAGCACCACCTATTAACACAAAAGCGAACACAGGCTAAGCTTAAATTATTTAAGAATAAATGTCAATCCTTAGAATAATTGTTTCATAAATACAATAAATTGAAATTTCACTAATTAATGTACAATATATTGTATTCGTACACCTATGCCGCCATCAAAGCACTTTATTCTTTCAAAAAGGTTATAAAGATAATAATGTATTATCTTTATAAGGGAATACCTTTGGTTGTCAATACACTAGGTAGTGTCAACACACTATTTATTATGATATCCTTTGATCTAAGGAAAAAATTATGGATGACTCTATCGACACAAATTTAAAAACATCCACACAAGAGCTAAAGCCAGTTTTTATTCATTCAGCTATTGATGATTTGGGTTTATCTCTTGGTGCATTCAGAGTTTATGGTCACTTGGCTAGGCGAGCCGGCTCTAGTAACTCCGCATGGCCTTCGTACAGCTCGATTGGCGAACATTGCTTTAGATCAAGCTATCCTAAAGCCCAAGAAGCAACATTAAGAAGAAAAGCATTGGCAGCAGTTGCCGAGTTAAAAAAATTCGGTTTAATTGAAGTTCAAGAAAGAAAGTTAGGAACAACTAAAGCCAACAAGAGTAATATTTATGCCCTTGTACCACTTAATACTTGGCTTCAAAAACGTGATGAGATACGCAAAGCTAAACAGAGAAAAAATGAAGAATTACCTTTCTAATCCACATACCACCCCAGCGCCTCGAGCCTTGATTCACTTGCCAACTCCTTAGGCATATCTGCCAGCGTCATACTGCTTTCAGCAGCAATGGTGCCATCTGGCAAAATGACTTCACCGACGGCTTGACCCAAACGGCCCCTTAGCTTGATGATTCGGCCTACTATTTTTAAGGGGGTCTGGGTGGGCACAGGTTTTCTAAACTTGACCTCGAGCTTTACACTCATCATAAATTTGTGGGGGTCACCTATAAAGGAAACTCGAGCTACCACTTCATCTAACATACTCGTAACGATTCCACCATGAACCACGCCCGGGTAACCCTGATAGTCTTCTGCCACCGTATACTCCGAGTAAACTTCATCTGCGCCATTATCAAAAAAGCTCATATAAAGCCCGCGCGGATTTTTGCGACCACAGACAAAACAGTAGTCTGAATTGGCTTGTTTTCTAAGCTGCTTGCTGTCCATAGACTAAGCCTACCTTGCAGGGCTGCGACTAGGCTAGCAAAGGCTAAAGCATCTACATAAAACCTAAATAAAACCTTCATCTTTCACTCAATCTTGACTGATAAAGTCAAGATTGAAAGACAAAGGAGGCAGTCATGAAAAAGATTGGTTTGGTTATTAGTTTATTATTTGGGTCATTGGGTTTCGCTCAGTTCGCTTTAACGGATGTCAGCGAAGCCCGCTTTTATATCAATGAAGTTTTAATGGGTAACGACAAAGAAGTGATTGGCACAACCAATCTGGTTACAGGTGAGGTCAGTTTTGACCTGGCAAACCCGCAAGCTGCTCAGGTAGGTACCATCACGATTGATGCCAGCGACCTGACCACCGATGATAATCGGCGTAACAACCAGCTTCGTAACCGCATTTTGCAAACGGGTCAGTACCAGTTCATCACTTTTACCCCAACGGGTATTACGGGCATCCCTGAAACAGTAGCCGTGGGCGACAGTTTTGAGGTAGAAATCATAGGTGACCTGACCATAAAAGAAACAACGAGCAGCGTTACCTTTGCAACTACTGTTACGGTTGTCTCTGAAAATGAAATTTCTGGTACAGGCTCAACCATGATCGAGTATGCCGACTATGACATTGCTATTCCTAGCGTGCCTCTGGTTGCTCGAGTCGACCAGGAAGTAAGGCTCGAGCTTGCCTTTGTCGCCGCTCAGTAAACTTCTTTAAAAAAGAGAATGAGCTAGCACTTGGCTAGCTCATTTTTTGTTGGCTTTGGGGATTCAGCCTTTTATTGCAACTTTTTCTCTATAAGCTCTTTCACCAGTTGCGGGTTAGCCTTGCCACCTGACTCACGCATGACCTGACCCATAAAGAAGCCACTTAGCCCTGTCTTGCCGCCCTTATAAGCCTCGACTTTGTCGGGGTTTGCTGCTAAAACCTTATCAATAAGCGGTTCTATTTCTGAGCTGTCGGTGACTTGCTCGAGCCCTCTTTCCGCGACAATTGCCCTGGCAGTTTTGCCCTCGAGCATTTCGGCAAAGACCTCTTTGGCAATACGGTTATTAATGGTTTCCTGATTGATCAGTTCGATAAGTTCTGCCAAATCTTTGGCTTTTAACTTTTGTGCAGGTGCTTCATCTGCGGCAAGCTCGCGGCGCAATTCATTAATAATCCAGTTGGCGGTTAACTGTGGATTGTTGGGGTAAGCCAGCACTGCATCTTCAAAGTAATTTACCAGTTTGTCGTCAGCTATCAGCATAACAGCGTCATCATGTGAGAGCCCAAAAACCTTACTTTCGAGTTTCTCGAGCTTGGCCTTTTGCTCATTGCTAAAGCTAAGCACCGGGTCAAGCGGCTCTCCTATAGAAGCAGCCACTTTGGGCTGCGCAGGCTTGGCCTCTTTGTCGGCTTTAGGTTTCACCTGTTTGGTGGCCCACGAGTCTTTCAGGCTAATAATGCGGTTAAAGACCAGAGCTTCAGGGCTCGAGTCCTTAGGGTCTTGCCAGAAATAGCCCTGCCGCTCAAACTGATAGCGACTTCCCTCTGCATCTGAAAGCACGCTTGGCTCGACCAATCCCTCTTTTACAATGAGCGACTCCGGGTTCAAATAATCCAAAAAAGTTCCCTCTTCGTCATCCGGGTTTGGCACGCTAAAAAGCCGGTCATAAAGTCTGATTTCTGCTTTTAAGGCATGTTCAGCACTCAGCCAGTGAATGGCACCCTTGACCTTGATGCCCGACACATTTTCGCCTAGCGAGTCCGGGAAATAGCTGCAGCGTAACTCGCTGATCTTGCCACTTTCATCTTTTATGACTTCATCACAGCGAATCACATAGGCGTGCCGTAAGCGCACATGCTCCCCGGGAGAAAGTCGTTTGAACCCTTTGGGAGGACGCTCGGCAAAATCTTCCTGCTCGATATAAAGCGTCTTACTAAAAGGCAATTTACGACTACCCGATTTAGCAATGTCAGAAGGCCAATAATCGGCCTCGAGCCAGTCTTCCCCTTCATAGTTACTGATGACAACTTTTAAAGGCTCTAAAACCCCCATAATTCGGGGGGCTTTGTGGTTCAGATCATCCCGAATGGCATATTCCAGCAGGGCAATATCTACCGTCCGGTTAGTGCGAGACGTACCGACCCTCGAGGCAAAATCTCGGATTGACTCTGGCGTTACTCCGCGTCTACGAAGGCCTGCAAGTGTGGGCATACGCGGGTCATCCCAGCCACTGACATGACCACCATTAACCAGCTGTATGAGCTTACGTTTACTGACAATGGTGTACTCGAGGCTCCGCCGACCAAATTCATATTGACGAGGCCTGGGCTCTTCAAACAAATTGTCAACCAGCCAGTCGTAAATCGCCCGGTTCTCGACAAACTCCAGCGAGCATAGCGAGTGCGTAATGCCCTCAATTGCATCTGAAAGCGGGTGGGCATAGTCGTACATCGGGTAAATACACCACTTATCTCCGGTGCGGTAGTGACTCTGATGCAAGATGCGGTAGAGAATCGGATCACGCAGTTTCATATTGGGGCTAGCCATATCAATTTTCGCCCGCAAAATATGCTCCCCCTCTTTAAACTCGCCCGCTCTCATACGCTCAAAAAGCTCGAGGTTTTCTTCTACGCTGCGGTTTCTATAGGGGCTTTCCTTACCGGGCTCGGTGACCGTTCCCCGGTACTCACTTATGGCATCTTCGGGCAAACTATCGACATAGGCCTTGCCAGCTTTTATCAGGCGAATCGCCATGGCGTAAAGCTGATCATAGTAGTCAGAAGCAAAGTAAATATGTTCGCCCCAGTCCCAACCGAGCCAGGTCAAATCTTCTATGATGGCCTCGGCATATTCCATGCGCTCGCCTTCCGGATTGGTATCATCCATCCGCAAATGAAAGCGACCCCCATAATCCCTGGCAATACCGTAATCAATAAAACTGGCATAGGTATGGCCTATATGGGCGTAGCCGTTTGGCTCAGGGGGAAAACGGGTAACGACTTCGCTGTGTTTACCCGTCGTCAAATCATTGTCAATAATTTCAGTAATAAAATTGGGGCTTACCATGCGGTTTTCATCAGCAGGAATGCTGGCTTTAGCTTTAACAGTCATAGAACTCCAAGAGAAAAAGCAAGCCTGAAAGGCTAGTTGTGACTTAAGTTTAAAGGAAAAAGGTAGAAAGATAAAATGAACGCAGGACTAGGCCTGTCGCTGGAAACGATTAGCACAAAAATAAAGGCTAAACATAGTTAAAGGCTAGCACAAGAAAGGGGAATTATACAAGTATACTTTTTCTTATACGATGTTAGCCGCCACCCAAAACAGGTGAGGCTATCTAGCCCGACAAAGGATTAATCGCAGGGTCTTATATCACCTAAACGCCGACCCAAAGTTGCACTTAGTTCAACCCCAGTCAGGCACTGAAGCCCAAGCTTGCCCTGATAATTGTCCAGAATGAATAGCTGCCTGTCTTCACTAAGGCCCTGATAGAATAACCTGGAACTCGAGCCTCCCATACTGACAGTTAGCCATACAGAAATCCGCTCACCTAAAACTCGCTCTGGTGCTGGGCGTGGGTCTCTGGGCTCGAGTAGCGGGTGACCATTATGAAAATTCAGGTAGACTTGACCCTCGTCTTGTTTCAGTTCTCCCCAAAGTACAACCCAGTGACCACCAGGCGGCAACCAATCAAACTTGCCGCCTCGCACTTCAAGAGAATAATCTCCCCAGCTTAGTTTGCCCTCAATGCGGTTACTAAAGCTTTTATTCGTTTCATAAAAGCCTGTCAGACTGACATATCCTGTTGCGCCCTCTAGGTCGGCAAAAGATAGTGTTCTATACTCCTTAGCAGACACCAGCCCCAGTAAAACATACAGAACACAAATAATAATACGTCTCAGTTTCATTCCCCTTCTAGTAAAAAGCCTGCCGTGCTTTAAAGTATTGGAATTCCTTTAGACGGTCTTCATGAAAAAATTTGTGCTCTATCGTCAATCCTCCACCCAGTATGCGTTTGGCAGTGTCTAGGTAAAAGGTCTTATTTGTCCTTTCAGCAAGGCTGGAATCCGTATGAAAGATAGAGATGGCTTAAGCCCTCAGCTAAAGAAAAACTACAGGTTAAGCTGGAGACCTTTTAAGATCTGTTTAAGCCCGCTTTAACAGCAAAGAAAAAGGAGGTGCCAAGCACCTCCCAAAGTTGAAACTAAGAAAACGCTAGTAAGGCAATTCGCCTTTAAAACGAACCACCATGAAGTAAGGCGCTGCATCGGCAGAAGACAGGCTTATGGTCACCGTTTGCCCCTGGCCTTTGCCCACATAGTAGGCTACCGAACGCGTAGCCCCTACAGTTGCCTCGAGTGGTGAATAGGCGAGAGGCGTCCAGTAAACCGGATCGGTCTCACTCTCTGGGCCATCGCGCAAGTTAAGTTTGTCGTACTGAAAATCGTATTTATCAAGAATGCTAAGTTTCGTATCATCAAAAAGCAAAGTGGCTGCCCACTGCATCATGGTGGCAGGAAAATCAGTAAAAGCACCGCCTAAGTTCTTTTCGATATTTTCAATACCCGCTTCAGGTCCGGCAGTCCACGGCTTCCAGAAAGTAGTTTGCCCTCTATCCTCGGCAATCTTCCAGAGGTGCAGAAAGTTCCAGCCGTACCAGCTAAAGGTATCATCGACTTCACCAACAATCCTTACATCTTGCGGTGAGGCGAGACCAACACTGGCGGCGGCCTGAGCGTAGCCAGATAAAGCACTTGGATAGGGCGACAGTTCCTCGGCTGCAACAGCTGAACCTTCTTCAAACCAGGGGTCCTCAAAGGCAATAAACTGATCCTGAGGTAAGGCAAAACGCCCACCTAGAGCAACCAGGTGTTTAAGTTCGTGCACCAGGGTTGAAGGTAGCCATAGATCAAGGAAGTCTGCTTTAGGAATACCTGGATCACCCGTATCTGGATTAGGCGCAAACACGCTGGGAACAGCGGCGTAAAAGATATCGCCCTCGTTACTGTAAGGGGACTCAAAATCACCTGTTCCATTAAGCAGAAAGTCTTCTGAGGTTACATAGCCAAAAGCACCAATAAAGCCAAAGACAATAAAAATCTTCCCGTTATTATCAAAATCCTGGAAGCTACCAAAGTTGCTTTCAATCACAGGCAAGAGCTCAGTTTCAAAGCGATTCGCCTGATCTGCCAGTTCAGCAGTGCTCAGTTCGGTCTTATACTCATCATCAATAAACCAGTAAGCGTGCTCACTTTCAAACACCAGCGTGGTATTACGCAATTCACCTTCTATAAAAAAATCGCAGGCTTTACTACCAACCGTGTAAGGTGCAGCGCAGTTATCACTAAAGCCCTGAGTGCTGATACTTTGCCCGCCCTCACGTTTGACCTTGTTAATTAGCTCGAGCTCTTCCTTGAGATGGCTTATATGCTCATTTTGCAATTGCTTTAGGCGCTCCTGCAAAGGATTTGTTGCCTGCGTTTTAAGAACAGTCTTGGGTGTCGTAGGCGTAACACTGCTCACTTCAATCTGATAGGTCATGCGGTCTGGCTCAAAGTCCTGGGTTGCATAAACCGGAATAATCGCTACGCTTTCATCGGTAGCAAGATCTTTCAGGGATACAGCAACCGTTGAGTTAGCAGCAAACTTATCTGGCCCGATAATTTCAGCCGTATCAGTAGTATCAATAGTTACATCAATACTACCTTCACGAAGTAAGACGGTGGTCTTTGCCGTATTGGTGCCAAAACGGTTGCTGGCTGAAAGCGTAAAATCGGTATTAACATTGATGATTCCAGTAGCTACGCTCTGCCCTGTCACCTGACCAATACCCTGATCAAGTTCAAGACTGGTAGCACCTTCAACCTGCCACTCGAGCCTGCTTGGCTTACCCGCATCAATAATATATGGATTGCCCCTAAATAGACTTATGATCGGAGCACCATTGGTTTCTAAGAGATACTTACCTGTATCCTTAGGTTCATAGCTAGTCACGATAATGGTATAGGTAGCACCAGCCACGGCTTCAATCGTGTAGGACTCGAGCAACCCAGGAAGATCATCAACTTCACCGATAAGCTCAGCGCCCTGAGCCGTTTCTTGCACTACATAAAGATAACTATCAAACTCACTGCCTGTCGCTCCCTGACCTGTCAAATTGACAATAACCTTTTCACCTTCTTTAAGCGGCTCGAGCCGATAAGCATCGGCAAAAAAATCAGTGGCCCCATCAAAAAACTCTGACAGTGTCAAATCCTGTGTGTCTAGTGACCCCTGCACAGTTGCCTTCGCCTTGATATCAACAATCTTGTTTGTAGGCAGGTCATCAACGACAAAACTTGCCTTTACTTCTCCAGACTCATTTTTGGCAGTCAGGGTAAAGGTGGTCTTTTCACCCGCCTTGGCACTGGTTGTTATGGTTGTTTTACCACTCACATCACCAACCCCCTGATCAATAGTTAGACTCAGGTTTTCTCCTTCAACTTCCCAGCTCAGGCTCACGTTAAGCAAACTCGCATTTGCTGCATCGGGGCTCGAGGTTCCTGTAAAGGACTTGATAACAGGGGCTGAAACAGGCTGCTTAGTCCCTCCACACGCTCCCATTACCAGCAAGACACAAGCCAGAGAAAAAAATTTCACCCACTTCATACAAACCTCCTGTTTCAAATTAACTCCATGTCCAGTATACCTAGGCTTATCCTTTTTTTCTCAACTCTCCCTTTTCGGCTTTCTCTACCACAAACAGCTTATGGCAACAGGCTTGTCTTGCCCCCAAAGTAAGTAGGATAAAGGTGTCCATCTCTTTTACCACTTGGTCAAGCATCTCAACCATTTTTTACTTTTTACCTGGCTCGAGTCTCTGCATAAAGCCCAATCTACACTTAGCTTATAGTCCGCCAAGCACTCCAAGGCTAAATTTTTGTATAGTCATAAAACCAGCTGAAAAATCAACTGCCCCAGTCAGTGTATTCTTCAGACAAACATCTTATTTTGGGAGGCGTCTTTATAAAAACTCTTAGCAACCCCAAACCCTATTTCAAAATGGAGGCTTTATGCAAAACAGAAAATACTTGATTTTGCTTGTCTATCTCTTGCTCATCCCCTTTTTAAGCGCCTGTCCTGGAGGGGGATTTAATGGCCCAAAAGGCACCATTGAAGGCTTTGTGGTTAACCGCAAAGCAGGTACAGCCGTAGCAGATGTGCAGGTACAGGTAAATGGGTTTAACTTTAGCGCCAAAACAGATAGCAAGGGCTTTTATAGCATTCAAGCTCCCGCCAATAATAAGGGAGTTACTTTGTTATTCTCAAAAACAGGCTATGCCCTTTCAAAAGTTGAAGGTCTAAGCCTTAGTAAAGATGAAACGATCACTTATGACACGCTGTTACCCGAGCGATTTGATTCCTTTTTGCCCACTGAGGCTCCTAGCTTAAGCATAAATGTCAGTGACGGGGCTGTGCTGAATGGCACCGACCTCGATAAGCAAACCCCTGATGCCTTTAAAGTCAAAATTAGCGGCTCGGTGAGCAAACCTGAGTTAAATGGTTTTGTTTATGCCGATGTTTCTTTAGGAAAAGCTGGCGGCAATTCAGGCTTTTTAAACTCGAGTGTTCCGCATACTGGCATTTTCAACTTTACAGGTAGCGAACAAGAAGTCATCGTCTTTGCCACCGGGTTTGATGGAGAGACTAGCCTGCACTTTACCGCCTATGACAGCAATAACAATCGTACTGAACTTATCCGCCATGTTACGGTTAAAAGTAATGTTCCAGTAGCAGCTCCGGTGGCACCTAGCAATCCTAGCGCTTTTGCCATTACCTTTGGAGATGTTGGTGTCTTTGGCACGCTTAGTCATACAGCGAACCTGACTAAAACTTTGCATAATGTCAATAAGCAAAAGCTAAAACAGCTTATAGCTACAAGACCCTCTGGCTCACTCAGTCCGCAATCTTTTCTTAATGAGGTTGTTACCTGGGCAGAAATCAGCTTTACTTACAGTGCAGAAGGACTGCCAAGCGCCTTTGAAATTTACCGCAAAAAAGAGGGCGAAAGCGATTTCCGCCTTATTGGCAGAGCCAGTCCTTTTCAACTCGCCGTTTTTAATAGCAATGATGAGCTTGTCGGTTTTACCTATATTGACCCTGATCCCAGCCTTGAAGCAGGCGTAAAAACCAGCTACCGCATTGATGCTGTGACCGGGTCTAGCCGCAAGGCTTCAGTAGAAACCAGTACCACCCCCCTGGCACCTTTGCTTGTTACTGCCTCGAGCCCAGCAGATGGTTCCGTAGATGTTTCTCGCACACCAACTTACAGCATGACCTTAAGTGGTCGTAACAATCTGGTGTTCTACGGGGCAGTTGTGTTCGACCGGGTGCAGGCTGAGAACTTTTCTGAATGGTTAGGCTTTGGTGCCTCAGCCGACCCTGCTGAATCAACGCTTAGCCTGACACATAATGATGACGGGACGGCCACACTCGAGCAGTTACAGGCTTTCCACGCCTATGACTGGCAACCCTTTGCACTCACCAGTAATGGCACCCTTGATGAAAATGGTGACATCGTTGGCGAAACAGCCATTTCAATAGCAGCTGATGCCTTTGACATTTTTGGAATTGGTTTTGGCGTTACCGATGTAACTGTTAATACTTTTGTCACAGGAAAAGGCAACTAGGAGGCGCCATGAGATTCTTTCGTTTTACCTTTCTTACGCTAAGCCTTTTCATCCTGGCGGCTTGTAGCAAAACCGCGATTACCCCTCATGCCACTCCTGCTCCTGTCGTCAAACTTGATCCTGGCAAAAGCTATGTTGCTCAGGAGTTAATCATTGGTTACGAGGCTGGACAAAACCCTGAAAAACTTGCTGCCCAATTAGGTGGAAGTGTTAAATCGAATTGGCCACAGATCAATGCCGCGCTTATTAGTCTTTCTGACAGCATCTCAGTTGAAAAAGCGCTTTCAGAACAAAATCTTAAAGGCCTGAGGTATAGCCAACCCAACTATGCCAAGATTCTAGAACCTACCCCCACTGTCAGTGCTGCCCAAATGCGTAGTCTGGCCTCGAGCACTATCAGTGACCCTGATTTTGACAAACAGTGGTTCCACCGCCAGCTAAATACCGAAGCAGCCTGGGACCTGGGAGCCACTGGCAAAGGCATACGCATTGGTATTCAAGATGATTTTATTGATTTACAGCATCCTGACCTTGCTGCCAACATGTTCTACCCCGGCTTTGATGGTGCAAGCCTGAGTCTGATTACAAAAACCACTCCCCATAATGGTATTCCTGATGCTTCGCATGGTTCTTCCGTCGCTGGCTCAGCAGCAGCGGTTGCCAATAGTGTTGGTGGCCGTGGCAGTGCTTTTGAGGCCAGCATCGTGCCCTTAAACCATACGGCGGCAGGTGAGGATGGCCTGGGCGTGATTACCGATGGAGGCGTTGTCTTTACCTCTCTCTTTGCCGCAGACGGACCCGACGGTATCTCTCCTATTTTTGGTGGTTTAAATGGTGAAGCCCCAACCGAAGATACTGATTCAGCACCGGGAACCAAAGCTTATGTTCATATTGTCAATATGTCATGGGGTGGCAGGTTTTACAGTCAAATCACCAAAGACGTAATGGATTACATGCTGCTACACGGCATTGTGCTGGTGGCTTCTGCAGGTAATACTCCTGACACCGGTTTTCAAGAACCCACCTGGTTTCCAGGGATTATCAGTGTGGCTGCGACTCAGCCTGACGGTGGTAGAACAGACTTCTCTAACCGAGGCAAGCAACTCACCGTTGCCGCGCCAGGAAAAAATATCTGGGTACCAACCACCAGAGCCTGTACTTTTGAGACGCCAGATTTTTCTTCTTGTACCGCCGGAGATACTGACTACACTTATATCAGTGGTACCTCGTTCTCAAGTCCTCTTGTATCCGGTGTTGTAGCTCTTATGCTAGACGCCAGCGCTCTGCGCGATGGCAGCGGTAAGATTACAGGCATGAATCTTGGGCCCGCACAGGTTAGGCAGATTCTTGAACAAACCGCTAATAAACCTGCTGACTACAGTTTTGACGCCCTGGGTTACGGCATAGTAGACGCTGGTAAAGCTGTTGCCATGGCCAAAGATGCCAGCAAACGTCCTCCTGCAGGTGCCAATATTATTGTTACTTCCGTACTTGCTTCTGATGAAAGGTTTGGTCTGGGTAGTGTCGGTTTAAGTCTCATTTCGGTAGATGGCAATGAGGCTAGCGAATATGCCCAGACTGGTTTTGGTCAAATTTTTGGCACGGGCATGGGATTTTTCTTTCAGGTTAAACCAGGGGCATATCGTCTGCTTGTAAGTGGTCCAAACGAAGTAGCCACCGGAGCTGTTGCTGATGCTCAGGAGCTACTTATAAATGTAGCAGCAGGGGAAACAAAAAACATAAAAGTAGCCCTGAATGTTGAGAGTTTCGACGATCCGAATGAACCCAATGATACTACCGCCACAGCCAGTCCTATTGGAGTAGGCCAAACAGTGACCGCCAGTGTCTACTCGAGTGGCGATAGTGACACCGATATCTATAGTCTGGATGTCACCAGTGGAACAACGTACTGGATTAATGTTGATAGCGTTTCTGGTTTCCAAGACTTGAAAATGGATATTCTGGCAAGCGATGGTAGCACCGTCTTAGCCACGAATGAGAATAACCGAAAACAACCCGATGATGAAATTTTGCCTGATCCTGCCTTAAGTTTTACCGCCGCTAGTACGAGCAAAGTTTTTATCAGGCTCAGTAATTCAACCAGTATTAATCCCTTTAACGTTTATCAACTGGATATAAGCACCTTAGCAGGTACAGAAAGCGAGCCAAATGGCAGTGCGAGCCTGTCATGCGATATTACTGCCCCTGACTTTACCGGAGCTAATGCCTTAGCTCCAGGTACAGCGCTCGACGCCGAACTAGCAACCGAGACCGACGTTGATATCTTTAGCTCGAGCCTTAGCAAAGATGCCACCTATGTCATTGACCTGGAAACGGTTATCAACCTTAACCCTGATACGGTTTTGGCAGTCTTTGCCGGAGATGGCAGCTTACTAAGACAAAATGATGACTTTGACTATCAGGACTCGCGCATCTTCTTTACGCCTGCGGTTACTGGCAACTACTTTATTGCCGCATCAAATTGTAATGATGGCGATCAGTCTTCAAAAGGGCCTTATCGTATCTCGCTTACAACGTTAGTAACTCAGTAATAGACTGGTGGCTAGGTTCTCTACTTAAGACTTAGCCACCAAACTTTCATCTTTTAGCAGTGAGTCAGTGTCACAATCGTTGTGTGAAAGCACTGACTCTTTTTTCTTTCCTTATAGGAAGTTTTGCTTTGGCACAGGTATCTTATTACTTTACAGATGATGACCTCGCTCAGGCTCTGACTCGAGCCTTTCATCTGCCTTTAGAAAAAACAGGGGCGTCCTACAGTTTTGTTTTATCAGCAGAGCAACAGGATAGCCTTGAACCTTTTTTTAACGACAGGTTTTCTAAGCATAAATCAACACTTAGCTGGCTCCAGCGTCCAGCGATAAACAAAACCAGCCTCATCTTTATTGAACTGTCAGCAAGCAGTCCTAAAGATATAAATATGCTCGAGCTGATTTTCCGAATCGATCTAACGCCCATCCAACGTCCACGAAAATCTGGGGAATGGTTTAGAACCCAAGTTCCAACGGAAAAGTTAGCCCTGTATATAAATGCTTTAAATCAAGTAGATCTGGTAAGCACGGTGGAACCTAGTTCCTTTTTTCAAAGGGGTTATGACCCATCGCCTCGCTAATCCAAGACAATATCACTAACCATAATGCCGCTCCCCCGCATCTCTACCATAAGTTGATGTCGGCCCTTGCTTTTTGGTGTCAGCAGAAAATACCCAAAGCGGTCTAAACGGGTCATCGCCACAATGCGATTTTCAAGATTTATGAGACTCACATGTCCGGCATTTTCAAAGGTCATACCCTCTAAAGTAAGTATCTGACCTGAAAGCTCCGTTTTTTCCACCTGACAGCTATAGTGAATGTCTAGTAAGTAAGCATTGGTTTTGTAGAGTTTTGACCAGGACTGCTGGGCGCGGTTGCGTAAGCCTGGAATCATGCCTTTGGACTCGAGTATAAGCATACCTTTTTGGGACATTAAACACTCCATCTGGGCTCTCAAGATGCAGAAAAAGATAGGGCTCGAGCTGTCAGTTAACTCACTATAAACAAGAGGCTCTCACAAAATTATGATTTTCTTCTAATCAAATTTTAATCACTGGCTAAAACAACTCTCGGCGGTTTTGAGCGATTACCAAAGCCAACCATAATAAGAAGTAAGACGCCAGACAAAACTGCCCCAAATATTCCCATGCCGCCGTAACCTATACGAAACAAAAGCACCCCACTTAAGGCACTTACTGAAGCAGAGGTTAACCCAATCAGCATGTCATTGGTCCCTTGGGTCGCGGCCTTCTCGGCGGCAGAAAGCTGATCTGAAAGCAAAGTTGAGCCACCAACATAGCAAAAGTTCCAGCCTAAACCCAGTAAAAATAGCGCCAGAGCAATGGGCCAGAAGTGGGTGGACAAGGGCGCAATAAGACAGGATGCTAAAAGCATAATAGCCCCAGAAATAATTACTTTCTGCCGTCCCCAGCGGTCAATCAGCTGCCCGGTAAAAACCGAAAAGGCAAACATACCCAGGGTATGAATAGAGAACACAATAGAAATGGCTCTAAGGCTATGGGCATGCTGCCGCATATGCAGCGAGGTAATGCCCATCATCATGACCATAACAGCATAGCCCAAAATCATTGAAGCAATTGCCGCAATAACCAGCGGTTCTTTAAAGATAACTGCCCGTGTGCGAGCACTGGCTTTGTCTCGTTTTTCATTAGGATAACGCTCTGCCAACTGTTCTGCTAACTTGGCAGGATCAGGGCGTAAAAATAAAAAGGCAACGATTGCAGATAAAATAAGCAAAAGGCCAGCAACTGCGTAAGGACCAGACAAGGCTTCTATGCCCAGACCTCTGGCACTGGCACTCGAGCTATCTACCAGGAGTGGCCCCAAAACCGAGCCCAGCGTACCGCCTAACACTACGGTAGCCACTGCCCGTCCTCGTCTTTCCGGTGGATTAACCTCAGCGGCAATAAACCTGCCAAGATCCGTGGAAGCTTTGGCCGATGCCATAATGGCTAAGCCTAAAAGCAGCAAAGGAAAAGACCCCCGCATAACCGAAAAGGCCGCCAGCGCTGCCCCACTTGCGCCTACACTTAAGCCTAAGGTTAAACCTGCTCTACGACCTAAACGTTCAAAGACAAAACTCCAGATAAGCGCCGAAAAGGCTGCTCCTAATTGTGAAACACTGCCAGGAATACCAGCCAAATTTGTATTACCCGTAATGTCCTGACCTACAATGGCAGCAATAGTTGCAGAGGTAATCGTGGAGGCCGAGACAAGACCCTGTACCGAAAGAAGGGTCGTAGTAATAATACGAGCAAATTTGCCCTGTTCCTGAACATCATTCATAAGGCTTAAGCTTACCGCAAAAATGATCCAGAAGCTTAATGTGGCAAGCGTCAATCCCGAAGTTTCTGGACTTGATTTGCTCAGTAAGTTTTTTTACGCACTGTCCGATTTTTTACATCTGGACATATGCCCCTAGCCTAAACTCAAGAGGAAATCTAAGCTATTTGTGATGCGCTTCACAAGCGCGACTTCTTCAGGAGGATTTCAATGAAAAACCCCGAAAAATTTGTTGAATTAGCTCAGAAACTCGGTCTTTCTCCTAAAGCTTTAGAGCAGTATATGGCTTGCAAACATGCAGAAGCCCATGACAGCAAAAGCTTTGCCACTCAACCTCAAACCTCAAACACTGCCTTTACCTATTCTCGCTAAGCTTTTAGCACTTACTATCCTCTTTGTTAATAAAATTTTCTTAAGCCATTTACTTTTCTTACAGCTTACTTCTTAAGCTCTTATCCTTTCAGACAAAAAACGATACGATAGTTCCATGATGGAGCTACTAAAAAATCTTTGCGACTTACCCGGCATTCCTGGGCGAGAAGAACGTGTTCGTACCTTTATTGAAAAGGAACTAGAGGGCAGCGTTGACGAACTCCGAACTGATGCCTTAGGCAACCTTATTGCGCTGAAAAAAACTAACAGGCCAGATGCCAAACGGGTCATGGTCGTGGCCCACATGGATGAAATTGGCTTTTATGTCAAACACATCGATGAGCAAGGCTTTTTACGCGTTTTTAATGTTGGCTATTTTGACACCCGGCAAATTCTGGCGAAGCAAGTTCTGGTTAGTGGCCGAGATGCCGATTTTGTCGGCGTTATGAACGCTTCTATTAAACCTCCGCATGGCACCTCTGAGGCTGAGCGTAACCATACACCTGCTATTGCAGAATTATTTATTGATCTGGGTTTAAGCGCCGAAGAAGTCAAAAAGCACATTCGCCCAGGGGATATGGTCACGCTAAAAGATAATTTTGTTGATCTGGGTCAAAGAGTTAGTTCTAAAGCACTGGATGACCGGGTAGGCTGCTGGGTACTTATGAAAACCCTGCAAGAACTCGAGTCCCCCTCTTATGACGTTTACGGCGTCTTCAGTGTTCAGGAAGAAGTCGGCTTACGCGGGGCAGCTACCAGTGCTTACGGGCTCGAGCCTGACCTTGGTATAGCCCTTGATGTCACCATGGCACTTGATATTCCTGGAGCAAAAACCGAAGATCAGGTAAGCCAGTTAGGCAACGGCGTTGCCATCAAAGTGCTGGATAACCGCTCAATCAGCACCCGCTGGCTGGTAGATGAGTTTATAGACCTCGCCGAAGCAAAAGGCACTCCCTATCAGCTCGAGGTACTTACCGCAGGGGGCACTGACGCTGCACCCGTGCAACTCAGCCGCGCAGGCGTACCCAGCATCACCCTGTCTATTCCCTGCCGCTATGTGCATACCGTAACAGAAATGGTTGATAAGGCTGATTTACATGCCACAGTAGAGTTGTTAAAAAACTATCTTGGTAGTAAGTGAATAGGGTTGGGTAGCCAGTGCTTAGTAACTAGAGCTTGCTAAGGCGAAGAGCAATTTCACGTATGTGGGCTGGCCCAACTTCACAGCAGCCACCCACAATATTTGTCCCAAGGATAAGCCAGTCATTTACAAAATCAGCATAGACCTGTGGGCTTAAGTCCTGACGGGTTTCAAGGGCGTCAACAGTTGAGCCTTTGGTTTTATAGTTGTCTGAAATTTTGCTAAAGCCATTGGCATAAGCACCAATAGTCAGACCTTGATTGACGAGCTGAGCAAGGGCCTGACTAACGGCTTCTGGTGTTGAGCAATTAACCAAAACAGTATCTATGCCTAAAGTTTTGGCAAGGCTTACGAGGTCTGCCACCTTTTCACCTGACCTAAGTTCTGTGCCGTTATCATCATCTACCGAAACTGCAAGCCAAACAGGCTTGCTTGCAGTCTGGGCCCCTAAAACAGCAGCTCTTGCCTGCTCGAGTGAAGACATGGTTTCAGCCAAAAAGAAGTCAACATACGGTGCTTGTAGCTTCACGATTTCTGCATAGCGCTCGGCAGCTTCTTCAAAGGGAAAGGCCAATTCGGGGCGATAAGACCAGCCGAGTGGCCCCAGCGAACCTGCCACCAAACCCCCGCCATGTTCGTCTCGAGCCTTTACTGCCAGAGTACACGCCTGATGCTGCAAGTCGGCAAATTTATCATCAAGACCGTAAGGCTCTAAGCGGTCATGGTGAATAGCGTAAGTGTTGGTCGTAGCAATTTCGGCGCCTGCTTGAAAATAGTCGTCATGGACAGCTTTTACCAGTTCAGGAAAGTCCAGCAAAACCTGAGTTGCCCAAAGTCCGGTGGGTGGCGTTGGAGAACGGGCGATTAGCTCTTGCCCCATACCACCATCTAAAAGCCAAATTTTACTCGAGTCCGTCATTTCTGCTAACAGTATCACGAAATACAAGCGGCATTTCAAACAAAAAAGAAGACACCGAAGCGACCCTCGGTGTCTTGAAACAATAGGAAACTAAGTTTAGTTCAATCTAGCAAAAACCCCAAACTCATCAGCATTTTCTGGTGTCACCAGTTCGCAGTCAAGCGATTGCTTTTCTTCCGCAGGTAATTCCCCTGTGCGAATATAAGTATCGGCCTGATTGACAGCTTCTGCAGCCAGAACCGCAGCAGGCTGTAAAACTGTTGCCTGAATTTTACCTTCTTTAATGGCGGCAATAACATCTGGGCTACCGTCAAAGCCAACAACAATCACGTCATTCTTACCAGCAGCAGCCAGCGCAGCCTGCGCACCTAAAGCCATAGTGTCGTTACCAGCAATCACACCTTTAATGTCTGGGTTAGCTTGCAAAATGGTTTCCATTTTTTCAAAGGCTTCGGTTTGGCTCCAGTTGGCACTTTGTTGAGCAACCAACTCCATGTCAGGGTATTGACCGATAACATCGTTGTATCCCTGTGAACGAATACCGGCATTGGTATCTGACTCTTTACCCACAAGCTCCACATATTTGCCTGACTCACCCATTAGACGCACAAATTCTTCGGCACCTAAAGTAGCACCCTGATAGTTGTTTGAAACAATTTGAGCAGCAGCTACGCCAGTAGCATTAATTTCACGGTCAATCAAAAAGCTGGGGATACCTGCATCTTTGGCTTTTTGTACAGCAGCAATAGAAGCGTCTGCACCCGCATTATCCAGAATAATGGCAGCCGCACCCTGAGCAATTGCCGTGTCAAAAAGCTGGTCTTGTTTGGCAGCGTCATCATCATGGGTTAAGACAAGCGTTTCATAGCCCAGTTCTTTGGCCCTTGCATCAGCAGCGTCAGCCTCAGCCTTGAAAAAGGGGTTGTCATGTGACGGGGTAATGATGACAATAAGCTTAGCTTGAGCAAGACTTAAACCAAAAAGAGCCACTATAACCAACACTAAAATTTTTTTCATACCTTTTCTCCTTGATGTGTTAACTATTCACTAATTTGAAGCCAATTGTTGGCCCTGGCTCCTCGAGCCCATTCCATCTATCCTTATAAACCCTCCTTCTGGCTAAAGTGCTTTAGCCCCTTCTTTTAATTGCAGAGCAGCGCGTTGCTGTAACCGGTACTGCAACTGGTCAACCACAACGGCGAGAATAATCACGAGTCCTTTAATAACGGTTTGCCAGAATTCTGAAATGCCTAAGAGCACCATGCCATTACTTAAAATGCCAATCACAAAAGCACCAATAATGGTGCCGCCCATAGTGCCACGCCCGCCCATAAGGGACGTGCCGCCTAAAACCACCACAGCAATGGCATTAAGTTCAAAGGTTTCTCCGGTTGCAGGATGCGCAGCAACTAGCTGCGATGAAATAATAAGACCCACCATCGCAGCACAAAAACCAGAAATGATATAGCTTAAAAGTTTGACGCGCTTCACCCGAATACCGGAAAGCTCAGCGGCACGTTCATTACCGCCAACGGCATAGACCTGCCTGCCAAAAGGCGTCTTACTAGCGACAAAGGTGGCAACCAGCGCAAAGGTCACCATAATCCAGATGGGAATGGGTAAGCCTAAAAATGTACCTGTTCCCAGTATCGGAAAGCCCGTATTACCAAGCTCAGGGTTTCCCACCAGATTTGGAAAAGTTGCTCCATTTGAGCGCAGCAGCGCAACCCCTCTGGCAACATAGAGCGTGCCAAGCGTGGCAATAAAGGGCGTAACGTTTAGTCGCGTAATCAGGATGCCGTTAATCGCGCCTACCAGTACTCCCACCAGCAAGGTAAGCAGCATAACAATCCAGATATTAAAGAAAATGGCAATGCCAAACATGGGCAGGACCAGACCTTCATTGATAAGCCCTCCAGCAATCATGCCGGCCAAACCAACGATCGAACCTACAGACAGATCAATGCCCGCCGTCAAAATGACAAAGGTCATGCCAATACCCAAAATGGCATTGAGCGCGACCTGCTTGGTCAAAATAACCAGATTACCCGTAGTTAAAAAGGCTGGGCTTAAAAAAGCAAAAATAACTGCCAGAACAATCAGAGCAATATAGGCTCTAAAGCTTAGAAGCAGCATACGCCAGTTAAAGGCAGGACGGGACTGTGCAGCAACCCCCTTCATGCAGCCAGCCTCACCGTTTCTCCGGCAGAAGCTGCAACAAGCGCCTGTTCGCTCAAGTCGGCTCGAGCCAGATCGGCACTTATACGTCCCTTGGCTAAAACCAGCACCCGGTCAGCCATCGCCATGATTTCTTTGAGTTCAGAAGATACAAAAATCATGCCCAATCCTTTTTTAGAAAGCTCATTCATAATGCTAAACATTTCACCTTTGGCAGCCACGTCTATGCCTCTGGTTGGCTCATCAAGCAGCAAAACTTTAGGCTCGGTTAAGAGGCTTTTGGCCACCACCACCTTTTGCTGGTTTCCGCCACTGAGCGAGGTAATAAGCTGCGCTGGATCGGCAACTTTTACTGACAGTTCCTTAATCATCTGCTCTACCCCCTTCTTCTCCTGAGTGTCAGAGAGAGCCAAGCCACGTACAAAACGTTTAAGGCTCGAGAGCGTCATATTTTTGGCGACCGATAAGACCTGAACCAATCCCATACGCTGCCGGTCCTCAGGAACCAGCGCCAGACCTGAGCGAATGCGGGTCTTAATATCCCCGCTTACGGCTTTACCTGCCAGCTTGATGGCTGCCGAGGCTTGAGGCTGCAAGCCCATTAAACTTTCCAGAAGTTCCGTGCGACCTGAGCCCATAAGGCCGTAAATACCCAGCACTTCGCCAGCACGAAGCTTGAAACTGACATCATCCAGCAGCATGCCCCCTCCGGCTCTGGGCAAGTTCAGGTGACTCACCTCGAGCAAAACCTCTTTTGCCTCATGCTCTTCTCGATGAAACAGCGAATCGCTACTGCGACCCACCATTTTTTCGACAATCCACTCGAGGCTCACCTCTGCAGCAGGTGCTTCGGCTACCAAGCGACCATCTCGTAAAATGGTAAAGAAGTCACCGATGCGTAAAAGCTCATCAAGCTTGTGCGAAATGTAGACAATCGAAACCCCCTGGGCAGTAAGGTCCTGAATAATACTAAAGAGACTCTCAACCTCATGCTGACTCAGTGCCGAGGTAGGCTCATCCATGATTAAAATCTGGGCGTTTTGTGCTAACGCCTTGGCAATCTCGACAATTTGCTGCTGACCGATGCGCAAATCTGCCACCAGGCTTTTTGGGCTAATGGGTTGCTGAGTACGCTTCAGTAAGCCCTGAGCAATAGTCTCTTGCGCTTTGTGGTCAATGACACCAAAGTTTGAGAGCTTTTCCCGACCCATAAAGATGTTTTCACTGACACTCAAATTAGGAAAAAGATTGAGTTCCTGATAAATAATGCCAATGCCCTGTCTGGTAGCGTCGCGCGGAGACTTGAGGGTAATTTCCTTACCTTCCAAGAGCAGTTTGCCGCTGGTTGATTCTTCAACGCCTGAGAGAATCTTCATAAGGGTGGATTTGCCCGCGCCATTTTCACCAATCAGGACGTTGACCTTGCCCCGGCGAATATTAAAATCAACCTTGTCCAGCGCCAAGGTGCCCGGATAAACCTTGGTAACGGCTTCTGCCCGCAAAATGATAGGGTCCTGGCTCATTTTTTTACCTCGAGCCTCACTGGCGTAATCACGATAGGGTCGCTCAACGTTGAAGTTCCTGAAAACTGCACTGTCTTGCCCACGCTTGCTTCAGCGTTAAAGGGTTCAACCACATCGGTCATGACTCTGGCATGCAGCGCCTTAGACACATCAGCGAACTCGAGCTGATTGGTAAAGTCATTAAATTTAATAAAGGGCATAGCGTCGCGTAGGGCTGTTCCCTTGATGACCGGACCAACTGCCAGACTTATATCCGCCTGACCATCAAAGGGGTCTAAGTCAAGCTTGAGTAAACCAGCCCTCGAGCTACTGTCAAGCTCTAAAACCTTGCCTTCTCCCTTCACCATAAAGCTATAAGGGCTGTTCCCCTGCTGATGCCCATAGCGCTCGGAAGCTGCAGCGCTATCCTCTTTTAGGGCAGCCAGCAAATCGAGGAGGTTTACCGCATCTTTTTCCACCAAGGTCATAAGCGGATCATCCCAGCGCTCTGCCACATAGCGCTCAGCATTAAATGCCTGGTCTTCTGTGCCGATAATAGCCTTGCCCGTTTCAGGATCAAGCGGGCGCACAGTCGCCAATTTGCAGCTACTTAGCAAAACGAGCAGAAGAGCAACTACTAAGGTCTTAGATACTTTCACGAATGAACTCTCTCCTAAGCCTGATGGTGATAGGTTTCCCAGTTAAAGTAAGTTTCAAACGCCTCGGTAAGGGCGGCGGCTGAGTGCGAGGCATTCATGGCAGCATGATGCTCAAAGCCGTTTTTGCAGATATGCCTCATCAGGCTTTGCAGTTCGGGCACCTCGACTACGGCGCGACTGCCAAAGGTGCTTAAGGGGTCATCGACAAACATACCATCACCCACGTAGGCTTTTATGACCCCGTTGCGGTCATCGGTAGTAACTCTGGCATAACTAAAGGGGCCAGCAGGCGTGCGCCCCGAAACCACACCGTAGGTATTTTCATCACCGAGGGTTGAACCTAAAATGGGTGCGTACTCCATCTTGAACTCTGTGCCAAAGAAGCTCTTGGCCCAGTTTCCACAGTGGAACAGCACACACTTGTTAGGGTTATCAGCATAGTTATTATTCCAGTCAACGAGTGCACTGGGCGTACCCGAAGCAAGCTGCAGGGCGTACATGGACACCACTCCTGTTATATCCACTTCACAGGCACTTGGTAAGAGCGATTCGCTCATCATGCTCATGATGGTGCAGACGTTGACGCCGTAGTTGAGCTGCAAGGAATCCCAGCACTGAATCGCTGAAGCAGTGATATCCAGCGACTGCATCCAATCATCTAAAACAATGCCAATTTTGGCCATTTTGACCAGGGAAGGATTGGGCACACCATCAGTATTGACATAGGCTTTGATGCCACTCAGACGCTCTTTAACCCTCGAGTCATCATCTTTTAGTTTTTCAGCAGGACCAAAAATGTCGGTAAGGTCAACGGTCTGCACGCTCATTCCAAAAGCCTGCAAAAGCTTTTCGCTGTAACGTGTGGTATTAAAGGCGTTAGGACGGGCGCCTACAGCACCAAGGCGAGCATTTTTCAACCCCTTCACAACCCGGCAAACACTCAAAAACCTGGTCAAATCCTTTTTGAAGGAATCAGTTTTGGGGTGAACAGTATGAAGTTCCGTCACAGTAAAGGGATAACCATACTGGTAAAGGTTGTTACATACCGAAATCTTGCCGCAAAAGGCGTCGCGTCTACGTGAGGGAATCAGTTGCCCCAGATCATCCGGGTATGCCTGCACCAGAATAGGCACCTGCAAATTTGACAGCTTAATGGTATCAGCAATGCCTTTTTCATCGCCAAAGTTGGGCAGGCAAATGAGGATGCCGTCAATCTCATCCTGATGTTGTTTAAACAGGGCAGCACATTTTTTAGCAGTTTCATAAGTCTCAACCGCACCGAGTTTGGTATCTTCTTCACCCAGTATAATCGGGCGAATATTCATTTCGGCAAAAAGTTCCTGAATATCCTGCCGCCCCTCAGAAATGAGTGAGTCTGGAAAAAAATTACGGTTACCAATAATTACACCTAAAGTCATTTGTTTTGTCATCATGTCCTCTTCCTTGTGAATGTGCATCCAGCAAGCAACTTTCGTGCTAGACGCACCCGTTTAGGGAAATCAGAGCAAAGGGTAGTTAGCTTGCTCATCCTCCAGAATCAATACCCAGTCATTGCCGCGACCTGAGCTTGGTGGGCTAAATGTTTGTAAAGCCACCGTAGAACCCGTATGAAAAAAATAGGTACAGCCGTAACGCGGGTCAAACCAGATTGCCTTGACTCGTTTAGCGCTGAACACGCTTTTATCAACCGTGAAGGATTCACCTCGAGCCGAATAGATAAAGGCAAAGTCACCCGTTTTTGCCAGCATCGCCTTGACCTTGGCAGCCCCGTGACGCGGAGCGTCCAGGAGCAGATGGTTAGCAGGTTGTAAGTCTTGAAAAGGCCGTGATTCAAACAAACGGCGCAGTAAACCCATCTGAAAGGCACCAGGATGATCAAGGGACGCATACCACGGGATATTTGCCCAGATAGCAGGCTGGTGTTTGGCTGAGAACATCTGCCAGACACAGTTATGCCCATAGGTATGACCACAGGCACCTGCCATGACTGCCCAGTAGGCAGCCTGACGCACGTCGTAATCATCAAAGCGTTCATTCTGTGCGTAGCCTTTATTGTAGAAGCCAACGGGTATGGTCTCATAACGCGGTTCACCATCTAAGGCTGGTTTGACTGGCTCGAGCGCATAATCCTGCTCAATAAACAGACCGTTGTCGTGGTCGCGCGCCCCATGTGAAGACTGGCACATATTAAAGTCCAGCCAGCTTGCATGGTGAAGCTTATCGGCTGAGCGACCCGTACCCCGCGGATGAAAAGTCATCAGGTTAGTGCCGCCATCACCTTCTTTTAAGCCTCGAGCCATCGCCTCAATAATGGCAGCTTCTTCTTCATTCTCAATGTCCTGGTCACCACCCAAAATCCAGATGATGGCGCTGTCACGGTAGCGTTCGCCCAGAAAACGTCCATAACTGAACGCATTTTCTGGCGTAAAAATCGAACTGTCACGCCCGTCTTTTTTCCAGTACGCGCCCCAGGTCGGCAGCATGCCAATAAACATGCCCAAATTCTCGGCATAAGCAACGATGTCATCTACATGCTGAAAATAGGCTTCATTGGGCTGGCCCGGGTCACGGTCTTTGAGCGGCAGGTCGCCATTGGCATTAGGCACATCCAGACCGCCCAATTCGGCAAGCACGACTGCCTGTATCACCGTAAAGCCTTTTGCCGCCCGGTTACCAAGATAGTGCTTTGCCTCCTCCAGGTTTAAACGATGAAAGAGTTCCCAGGCGGTATCTCCAAGGTAGAAAAAAGGCGTGTCGTCAGCAAACGCCAGATGACGCTGGTTGGCGGCAACTTTTAGCTTGCCCCTCTTATTCTGAAAGGTATTTAGCTGCATAAGGAGCTCCCGACCTCAGTGCGTAACACTCTTGAACAAGACCACAAGTCATAGCGGCTTATTTTCTAAAGCGCAGCGCCAGATGCGGTTTGTCAGGAAGCTCGAGCGCATACCCCCGGTTATTGGGGGCGTTCTCGCCTTGCGGCATATCATAGAGATAGGTCTCATCTCCCTCGATTTTCTTGGCGGTTACAGGGCTTATGGTCATGTCCCAGGTATCAATCGCATCAATCTGATAGTCGTCATTCTCCAGAGGAACAATCAGGATTTTATGCTGATAATCACCCAGATAAATAAGATGATAATCACCGTTAAGCCCGCCAGCAAATTTCACATTGAAGTAGCGCCCCATGCGCCCAGGAAAAATACTTTGCTCTGAACCGCGCTGTGGCGTTAGGCCACCCGCCGGGCCATCCTCGAGAATCTTGCGTAAGAAGCCGATGCGTTTCCAGCTTTCACCACGTAACACGCCACCCTTGCCCCACCAGAGTTCATCCTTTTCATCCATATAGGTTTCGCCGTGACCAGCGTAGCCGCCATTGGCAACCATAATCCAGAAGCGGTGGACTTCTTCTTCAGCGCTAATCGCTCCCCAGGGGTAGGGGACGTTGCCTTCGTACTCGAGTTCGTCATTTACAATCGGCTTGCCGTACTGCTCACGCCACTCCACCACGTTGCGTATGGCAGCATTTTGAATGCAAACGTGGGTGATGCCGGGTTTGGTATGGTCGTAGTTCATGGTCACATCGCCGTTGTGAATCGACCGCAGGTGCCCATAAGGGTCTTCTTCGTGCAGTATCTCGATAAATCTATCCCAGAGTTCCATGGGCTTGACTTTTAGCAAAAAATCATACTCATTGGCGAGTGACCACCAGACATGCCTGAATGAGCCAATCCGCGCTATCAGATAACGTAGATAACGAATATCGCTTTCTTCATCCATTGTCGAGTAACCCCAGCGGTCATAAGGGTGCCAGATAATGATGTCGGCTTCGATACCCAGTTCCAGAAGATCATCCAGCCGTTTTTCAAAGTGATGCCAGAATTCTGGGTTAAAGCGGGTGAAGTCACTGTTACCGTCAGCGTCACGTTCATACGGATAGTAAACAGGTTCATTGCGATTAAAGGGATAATGTTTGGGAAAAACGCACATGCGGATTTTATTAAAAGAAGCTTCTTTTAAGGTGGCAAGCGTCTGTTCTTCCATGGCGTCACCCTGATGCGTCCAGGCGTAGCAGGTTGTCCCAAAAGGATAGTAAGACGTGCCATCAGCGTATGCAAAGTGAAAAGTGTCATGTACATAGACAGGACCGTGGTTATCCGCTGCGGCAGGTGTGCAGGTAAAACTGCCCGTTTTACCGTCCAGTTCTGACGCATTACTTTTGGTAGTGTAAGTCCAGGTGCCTTCTTTGGTGGGCATGCAGCGAATGCGGTAGGTGCCGTTGCCATCATAAAAACCCTGTACTTTTAGCATTTCGTCAGCGCAGCGAAACTCGGCGCTCAGATCCACGTCTAAAAAGGGGTTGCCACTGCTTGGGCCTTGGAGCTCGAGTTCAAATCGGGTCCATTTTTCAATCTTATTCATCTGGGTCATGCTGCTTCTCCTTTAGCGAGTCTGGTCTTGTCGGCAAAGTGGCAATACACTTCGCGTCCGTCTTCCTGCCGCAGGGCAGGGGGTCTTTCTTCTTTACAAATGGCTTCGGCATAGGGGCAACGATTGCGAAAACGGCAACCAGAGAACTGAAATTCTTTGGCTTCTATGTCTGAGGCTTTGTAAGTTTTGCGCTCCCATTTACGGTTTGTCACGGCAATCGAGTCTAAGAGGAGCTGAGTATAAGGATGCTGCGGACTCCCCAAAATATCGCGAGCATTGCCAAATTCCACGATGGTGCCCCGGTACATCACCGCGATGTAATCGCTCACATAATAGGCAGTTGCTAAATCGTGTGTAATGTAAAGAAAGCTTGTATTGAAATCCTCTTTGAGGGATAAAAAAAGGTTGATGATGTTCATGCGCAGCGAAGCGTCAATCATGCTCACGGGTTCATCGGCAATGATGATTTTGGGCTTAGGGATGAGCGCACGTGCAATCGATACGCGCTGAAGCTCTCCCCCCGAAAACTGGTTGGGGTATTTGCCTTTCACATCAGCGTATTTAAGTCCGACAGAATTCAGAGCTTCGTCCAGCGCTGCACTCACACCAGAACCACTTTTATGACCAATGCGATTAGCCGTTCGTTGCAAATAACTATCAACCGTACGGTAAGCGCTGAAGGCTTCAAAAGGATTCTGAAAAATCGGTTGCAGGGTGCTAAGGAACTCTTTTCTAGAAGGAATTGCCCCTTCCCCTGCTACCACCTGATCATAAATGGTGGCAGACCCCGAGGTCGGTTTAACCAGGCGTAAGATGACCTTTGCCAGCGTGGTCTTACCACTACCTGACTCGCCCACCAGACTGATAATGACCGGCTTATTACTTTGCACGCTCAGGTTCACATCATCAAGGGCATTGATTCTCACACGTTTGACCAGACCCCCTAAGCGGTAGAACTTATTAAGATTGGTGGTTTTTAGAACGGTAATCATGCCTGTCTTACCCTATCAACGTGATGACAGGCGGCAAAATGGCCTGGCTGATGCTCGAGGAATTCAGGTTCCTCGGTTTTACACACTTCAGTCGCAAACGGACAGCGCGCGGCAAACCGGCAACCTACCAATTTATCCCAGAGACTTGGCGGACGACCCGAGACACCTTCTCGCTCCTTAGCGTCACCAATGGTGGGCAGCGCTTCAATTAGCATCCTTGTATAAGGGTGCATCGGCGCTTTAAAGACTGCCTCTGAGTCACCAAACTCCACCACTTTGGCCGCGTACATAATCAGCATCTTGTGACTGATCTGGTAGTGCACGCCCATGTCATGCGAGACAAACAGGATGGTATTTTTCATCTGCTCCTGAATTTCCATAAGGAGCAGCAAAATGCCCTTTTGCACTACTACATCCAGGGCTGTCGTTGGCTCATCTGCCAGAATGATGTCAGGCTTGAAATAGGTTCCCAGCGCCACCATGATGCGCTGACGCATGCCCCCAGAAAGCTGATGCGGATAGGAATCCAGAGCTTCAGGCGGCAGGTCCAAGCCCTTGATATATTCACGAACTTGCTCGAGTATCGCCTTTTTATTCTGCCCAGGTTCCAAAAAATCCAGAAATTGCTTGCGGATGCGTACCACCGGGTTTAAAGAACTCATTGAGCTTTGCGGAATATAAGAAATACGCTTGAACCAGTATTGCCCAATATCCTTGGTGCTAATTTCGCCGTTTTTGCCCTCAATACCGTAGTTGATACTACCCTGACTTAAGGAAAGCGGATAAAGGATGTCACCATAAATAATTTTAAGCAGCGTGGACTTGCCACAACCTGACTCTCCGGCAATGCCAACAATATTGCCATTTGGGATGGAGACATTGACATTGTCCACCGCATTGACCTGACCACGAACCGTCGTGTAGGTGGCCACAATATTATTTAGCGCAATCACGCATGCCCCCGACGGGTGGCAAACATCTGGTTATAGCCAGTCGACGTCAAAAAAAGCCCCAAAAAGAGCAGTACGGTAGCAACTACGGGAGCAATAACCCAGAGATATTGTCCGGTAAAGAGGGCGTTATAATTCAGCGCCCAGAAGATAATGGAACCAAGCGTAGGAATCTCGACTTTGGATAAACCAATGACAGCCAGAGCCGCTTCGGTATTAATTACAAATAAAATAGAGTTGATAAAACCCACGACAATATAGGCATAGACATACGGGAAAACCTCATTAAAAATGACCTCGAGCCTGTTTGAGCCTGAGAACCTCGCCGTATTGATAAACTCACGCTCCCGAATTGACAGCGCCATCGAACGGATGGTGCGCGCACCCCAGGCCCAGCCAAATATCGCCAGAATGATGCCCACAATCATAAAAGAGGTATTCCCTCTTACCAGAGCACCCAGCACAATAAGAATGGGAAAACTGGGAATCGAAATCACCGAGTCAGTAAGAATCATCATCAGGCGGTCATACCAGCCACCGATATACCCTGCACTCAAGCCAACCAGTGTGGCAATCAAGGTAGTCGCTATACTAACTGACACCCCTAAAATCAGAGAGTTACGAATCGAATAGATTAAGAACCAGAAAATGTCCTGCCCCTGAGAATTGGTGCCTAAAAGATGCTCGAGGCTGGGTCGCAAATTCTTAAAAAAGCTTCCCTGCTTGGTTGGGTCAACATGATTCAAAAAAGGCAGCAGGAAACTGGCCAGTACAAAAATAGCCAGTATCGTTATGCCAATTTTTAGGCGCAGGTTGAATTTCATTGATAGCGAATCCTCGGGTCAAAGAGCGGGTAAAGCAGATCAATAATAAGGGCTGCCGTCGCTACCGCAATAATCGAAATGGTCACGGTGCCGTAGAGCATGTTGAAATCGCCATTGCCGACAGCTGTCCGCATCCGTAAACCTAAGCCAGGATAGGAGAATAGAATCTCGGTTAAGAGAGCGCCGTTAAAAATGCCGCCGATGGACAGGGCTAGCGCTGTGATTTGTGGTAAGAAGGAATTTTTGGCAACATATTGAAACATGACAGTGCGGGGAGGAACGCCTTTAAGCCGCGCAAATTTCACGTAGCCTTCTTCCTTATTGGCAAAAGACAGGGCTTTCATACCCAGCACGTTCCAGCCAAAGCCTGCCAATACAAGGGTAAGGGCGGGTAAAAAAGAATTGTAAATAATCATTCTGATTTTTTCCAAGGATATAGGCCCTGGGCGAATAGTGGTACTTAGCGGGAAAAGGGGCCAGACATAGGCAAAAAGCAGAATAAGGACAAGCGCCAAAATATAATAAGGAATGGGATAAAGGACAACGCCCACAACCTCGAGCACGGTAGCCCAGCGCGTGTTGTGAAAAAAGCCTGCCAAGAGGCCAATGAGGTTCCCAATCAGCCAGGAAAAAACAATTGAAATACCCAGCAAACCTGCGGTCCAGGGCAGTGCCTGAAGAATATATTCTGAGACTGGTTTAGGGAAACCGGAAAGCGACGGTCCAAAGTCAAATTTTAAGAGTACTTTTTTGAGATAGTTAACATACTGAGAGGCCAAACTGCCCTCGAGCCCATACAGTTCTCTAAGGGACTGCCGCAATTTGGTAATGGCTTCGGGATCCATGGTTTGCCCGGCCTGCGTTTGAATCTGATTGATATAGCCTTCTATGGGATCACTGGGCATGAGCCGCGGAAGAAAAAAGGTCACGGTAATCCCGATAAACAAAATAACGAAATAAGCCCCGACTCGAGTAAGAATGTACTGAATTAGATTCATAATTTGAGGGAAAGGGTTGCCCTGACGAGCAACCCTTTAGAAATGTTTAGTTACCTGTTGGCTTTATATTGGCTACGATTGCTTTAGCTGAACTCCACCAGGAATAAGGCACAGCGTAGTAATTGTCGGCTTTGGGGAACCCTGTAAAGTAATACTCGTTGGTTGGGATGGTAGTTGGAATACCCATGAGGTTGATATAGGCCATGTCATTCACAAATTCTTTTAGCACTTCACGGCCAATCTCATAGAATTCTTCAGAGGTCACATCGATACCAGCAGCTCTGGTAACCAGTTCATCCACTTTTTCATTACTCCACTGGTACTGGTTACCCGCATTGGTTTCGTTGGAATCTACCGGATTAATATACTCGGTTTTAATGGTTGACCATGCACCTGAGAGATAGTTATTGGTAAAGAAGCAGTTGGTCCAGTTCAGCTCCGTTGTGCGCTGCGCATTGGTGTTTTGCACTACGGTAAATTCGGCGTTATCAACCTGTCTGGCATTGACTTCAATACCAGCGTTGCGCCAGCTATCGGCAATCGAGAAACCAACACGCTGCATGACTTTGTTCCAGTCACCAGGAATCACAAACTCTAAGGTCCAGAGTTCGCCACTTGGCAACAGCCACTTGCCATCATTGTTCTTTGTGAAACCTACGGACTCGAGTAACTTGCCTGCTTGCTCAGGGTCATACTTCCACCAGCCGATACCAAAGGCACTGGGGTCTTCAGGAATGTTTTTCGCACCGGTTTGCTTAAGCACATTGGCTAAATCCTGGGTAAAGTTGGCATCAAAGGGCTTGTAGCCATCAGCAAGGGTAAAATCATTTAACCAGCCAAGGAGCGGCTCAACATAAACAGGATGCTTAATCTGCGTATCTGCTAAAGGAAGCGGTGAGGACAAAAATTCACCACTCAGCGAGTTAACACCAACCATTTTCAGGTCAAGAGCAAGGGCCAGGGCCCAGCGCACTTCCACCCTATCCAGGGGTGCCCTTTGCATGTTCATGAGTATGCCGTAAGAACAGGCATCATCCATGTTGTGATAAGGCATATCTGGTGAGAAGGTGGTGATGTTGTTGTTCCTGGCCTGGGCAGCCTTGATGCTGTCAGGACTCATAAAGGTATCTACGTCATACTGGTTTTGTACAAAGGATAACGAACGGGTTTCTTCTGGACCAAAGTCTTTGTAAAGAACATACTTGGGCATATAGCCATCACTGTCTAAATTAGCCCAGGATGAACGCTGCCAATCATCACGCAGTTCCCAGAGTTGCCAGAAACCGTTGGGGTCAAACTCTTTAATGGTATAGGGACCGAGAGTTGCCGGGTTAGGGTTACGAAACTCACAGAGATTTTCCTGCTGTTCAAAAACATGTTTAGGAACAATGTTTAAGCGGGGCCCCCAGTTGGGTGTGCCCATGGTAGCAGTAAAGTCAAAAGCTGGCTTTTGGGTTTTAACCTCGATGGTGTAATCGTCTACCTTGCTATAGCTCTCAACATAGCCAGTAATCACAGCAATACCAAACCAGTTCAGGCAGTCTGTACCTGAAAAATAGGTGTCGAGGGTATAGATGATGTCATCAGCGGTAAACTCTACGCCGTCACTCCAGTAAACGCCTTGTTTGAGCTTAAAGCGGAACTCGGTGTGCTCATCATTCAGAACTTCAGGAAGTCCATCTGCGAGTTCGGGTACGGTCTCACCTGTACCGGTATCGGTTTCCCACAGGGTACCCCAGCCTAATTCCCTGAAGCCCCGCCAGACGGCATAGGAAGAAAGCAGAGGGTTAAACTGGTCAGGGTTGGCAGTTTGACGGTCAAAGGTCTGGAAAATGAGGGTTTCGCTGCGAGGGGTGCCAACATCGGTCATTTCCTGAGCAAAGCTCAAGCCCACTAAGCACAGCAGCAAACTTAAAATGATTAAGGTGCTTTTTTTCATGAATCAACTCCTAAAACTTAAACTCTTAAACTTAATCCTGATTTGTGCTCGAGCCTTTCTCGTCCCAGCCCATCCACCTTCCTTTCCTGGTTAATCTCAATAATTCTTGAAGCCCAACGGGCATACCGCTAGAAAAACCAGACTTGTTTGCCAGGGTTTGACCAGATTCGGCAGCTAAGCGTGAATAATCAGAGGGCATTTTCTCTAGCTCCTACTTGAATATTTATTCAAAATCCAAATTTTATTCTTTTGCAAATATACCTGCTGTCTGAATATAACGTCAAGTATTTGTCATAATCAGGGCAAGTTTTCTGGGTTTTATGAAGATCAAACTAAGCTTTTAGACGAGCACATCGCCAGGCAATAAGGCACAAAAAAATAGGGCGCTCACTAAGAGCTAAAAAAGTTAAGGTATTCACATGGGCGTGGTGATATTCAAATAAGCTCGAGTAGTAGCCATGATTAGGAGGCAGGTATGGACTTATTCAGTTTAGAAGGAGAAGTTGCCTTTGTTACCGGGGCTGGTAGTGGAATTGGGCAACGACTCGCTATTGGTCTGGCGGAAGCAGGCGCAGAGGTTGCTTGTTTTGATTTAGGCAGTAGTCAGGGGCTTGACCTCACGGTCGATAAAATTGAGGCCTTAGGAAGACGCGCCTTAAAATATATAGGTGATGTTACTCAGGCAGAAGCTTTACAGAGTGCAGTTGCGGGGCTCGAGCAGCAACTTGGCCCCCTCACTATAGCGCTCAATTGTGCTGGCATCGCCAATGCTGCCCCGGCGGAAACCATGACCTTGGAGCAGTGGCAGCGCATGCTAGATATCAATCTTACAGGGGTGTTTTTGGCCTGTCAGGCAGAAGCAAACGTTATGCTGCCACGCAAACGTGGCTCGATTATTAATATCGCTTCCATGTCTGGCAGCATCGTCAATCGTGGGATTTTACAGGCACACTACAACAGTTCAAAAGCAGCCGTTATGCACCTGACCAAGAGTTTGGCGATGGAGTGGAGCAACCGTGGTATACGGGTTAATTCTATTAGCCCAGGCTATACCCTTACGCCCATGAATTTGCGCCCCGAAGTCGCCGAGCAGCGCAAAGTCTTTGAGCGTGATACCCCCATGGGCCGCATGGCAACCGTAGATGAAATGGTTGGCCCTGCCATTTTCCTGGCAAGTCAGGCAGCCTCGTTTTGCACCGGGCTTGACCTGATTGTAGATGGTGGCTTTGTTTGCTGGTAAAAAGGGAGTAAGGTAAACCTCCCCCTCAATCTCCTCTTTAGAAAAGGGGAGTTAAAAGGGATTCCATTCTTAGTTCTTATCAATTCTCCAATTTTGAATAAAATTGGGGATAACTCGTGATACAGGGGATTTCTCAGGCAGACAAAAACTTCTTAAGGAGCATAGGAAAGAGATAAAAATGAACTTAAAAAGATTTAAGGATAAGGTTGTTGTGATTACTGGTGCAAGCCGCGGTATTGGCGCAGGCATTGCTGAGCGCTTTGCTCAGGAAGGTGCCAGATTAGTACTCAGTGCCAACGAAGATCAGGTTCACCAGACAGCAGAAGACTTGCGGGATAAAGGGTTTGAGGCTATTTCAGTTTTTGCTGATGTCACCTCGAAAGCAGATGTCGAGGCACTTTTTGCCAAAGCTGAACAAGAATATGGACAGATTGATGTTTCAGTACACAATGCTGGCTTTATCACCATTGCTAAGCTCGAGGACCTCACTGAAGCCGAGTGGGACAAAGTCATGGCGATAAACACCAAAGGGGTCTTCCTCTGCTGTCAGGTTGCCGCCAGCTATATGAGAAAACGCCACTATGGCCGCATTATTAATACCGCTTCGGGACAGGCGCGGCAAGGTTTTATCTATACCCCACATTATGCCGCCAGCAAATTTGGTGTGGTAGGCATTACCCAGAGTCTGGCAAAAGAACTGGCCACCAGTGGCATAACTGTTAATGCCATATGCCCGGGCATTATTGACACCGATATGTGGGCCTACAATGACACAGTCTGGGGCAAACTCTTAGGCGACTACCAGCCGGGTGAACTCATGCAGGAATGGGTAGATAATATCCCGATGAAACGCGTAGGGACCAGCAGTGATGTCGCTGCCCTGGTAAGTTTTTTAGCCTCTGATGATGCTGCTTACATCACCGGTCAAAGTATCAATATTGACGGTGGACTCTTTATGTCTTAAGGCCAAAACGAAGCTGCCTATACTTGACAGAGCCAATCAACGGGAGTAGCATGCTCACATAGTGAAATAAATTCAGCATGGAATAAATATTCAACTTTCAACCCTCCAAAGGAGTTTGTGTGACAGTAAAACCCCTTATTTCCGCCCACGACCTAGCCTCCAGGGCAAAAGCACAAAGAAAGCAAAACCTCGAGCTTATCTATAACACCGGCATGGGACATATTGGCGGCGATATGTCAGCTACTGATATTTTAATTACTCTTTATTTTGCCATTTTAAATATAGACCCCAGGAAACCCAACGACCCTGCGCGTGACCGCTTCATTATGAGTAAGGGTCACTGCTCGGGAGCGCTTTACAGTACCCTGGCAAACCGTGGCTTTTTTCCGGTTGAAGACTTAAAAACCTATATGCAGCCCCTGTCAAAACTAAACGGGCACCCTGACCGCAACAAAATCCCTGGGGTTGAAACCAATACCGGACCCCTTGGTCACGGTTTACCCGTCGCGGTTGGCACCGCCATAGGCGCAAAACTCGGCAAACAGAGCTGGCGAACCTATGTGCTAACGGGTGATGGTGAACTGCAAGAGGGCAGTAACTGGGAAGCGGCTATGCTGGCAGGTCATAGAGGGCTGGATAATTTGACCGTGATTATAGACAGAAACCGCTTACAGCAGGGTGACTGGGTTGAAGCCACCAATAACCTCGAGCCCCTGGCTGATAAGTGGCGTGCCTTTGGCTGGTCAGTTAGTGAAATTGACGGTCATGACTATGACGCTCTGCTTGAAACCTTCCACTCTCTCCCCTTAGAAAAGGGCAAACCCAGTTGTATCGTTGCTCATACGCATAAAGGTAACGGTATCTCATTTATGCAAGACCACCCTGGCTGGCATCATAGGGTACCCACCGAAGCCGAGCTAACTGAGGCACTGCAAGAACTGGGGGAAAAGGCGTGAACGCAACCTTAGACGCCAAACTTTATGATTGCCGTGACGCTTTTGCTGAAACGCTCGAGCGCCTTGGTGAACAGGATGAGCGAATTGTGGTCGTAGTTAACGACTCGGTAGGCTCGAGTAAGGTCGGTGGCTTTAAAAAGAAATTTCCAGATAGGCTTATTAATGTCGGCATCGCCGAGCAAAACATGGTGGGCGTAGGCGCAGGCTTAGCCAATGCCGGATTTATTCCCTTTGTGTGCGCCGCAGCTTGCTTTTTAACAGGTCGCGCTTTAGAGCAAATAAAAGCTGACGTTGCTTACTCGAATACCAATGTCAAGTTAGTTGGCATCAGCAGTGGTATGGCTTACGGTGCACTTGGCCCAACCCATCACTCCATCGAAGATTTTGCCTGGACGCGCGCTATCGCCAACCTGACCGTCATTGCCCCGGCTGACCCAACTGAAACCTCCCAGGTTATTGACATGGCAGCCAAAACCCCTGGCCCCATGTTCTTAAGGCTTAGCCGTATGGGCGTACCCGAGGTCCACGACAAAGGCTATAACTTTGAACTTGGTAAAGCTGCTACCCTGCGCGAAGGCAAAGACATAACACTCATTGCTAACGGGGTTCTGGTGACAAAAGCCTTAGAAGCCGCGAGCCTACTTGCTAAAGACGGTATTGATGCCAGGGTGCTTAACATGGCAACCGTCAAACCCATCGACAAAGCAGCAATCATTAAAGCTGCCAGAGAAACAGGTGCCATCGTTACCGCAGAGGAGCACAGCACTCACGGAGGCTTAGGCAGTGCCATTGCTGAAGTGGTAGTCGAAAATGCCCCCGTCCAAATGCGCATCCTGGGCGTTCCTGGCGTTTTTGCGCCTACTGGCGAGGCACCCTGGCTTCTGGAACATTTCGGCCTGACCGCACAGGGTATCTATGAGGCCGCTAAAAGCTTAAAAACTCATGACTGAGTCTTACCTGTTAGCCATTGATCAGGGTACAACCAATACCAAGGTCATCATTGTGAACAGTCTCGGGCAAGATGTCGCTCAAGCTTCCCGCCCCGTAAATATCACCTTTCCCAAACCTGCCTGGGTTGAGCAGGATGCCCTGCAAATCTGGCAGAGCGTTAGAGCAGCGCTCGATGATTGCCTGACTAAGGCAAAGGTCCCTATTGCAGCCATTGGCATAAGCAATCAGCGGGAATCAGTGCTGCTTTGGGAGCGAAGCACGGGTAAACCGCTTGGCCCGGTCATCAGCTGGCAGTGTCGCCGCAGCGCAGAATTTTGTGCAGGGCTCGAGCAAAAAGGTCTGGCAGATTTCCTTCACAAACGTACCGGCCTCACCATTGACCCGCTCTTTTCAGCATCTAAAGCACGCTGGCTGCTTGACCATAGCCAGGAAGGGCAAAAACGGGCGGAGGCGGGCGAGCTTTGCATTGGCACGGTAGATAGCTGGCTGCTCTATAAACTCACAGGCCATAAAGCACATAAAACTGATGTCACCAACGCCTCGCGCACACAGCTCTTCAACCTGGAAAGCCAGAGCTGGGATGACGACCTTTTAAGCATCTTTGGTATTCCTAAAGTGGCTTTGCCAGAAGTTTTGCCCTCGAGTAGCCACTTTGGCGAAACGGTTGCCCTGGGTGAACTAGCAGCAGGTCTTCCTATTGCTGGGATGATTGGCGACTCTCACGGCGCACTCTTTGGTCAGGCCGGCTTTGAGCGTGGTTCGGTCAAGGCAACCTACGGCACGGGCAGTTCGCTTATGACGCCAACGGAAAAACTTATAAGCTCAGACCATGGTTTATCCAGCACCATCGCCTGGGGCCAAAAAACGGGTGTTACTTATGCACTCGAGGGCAACATCTCCTCTACAGGTGCGGCAGTTGCCTGGCTGGTAGATTTGCTAGGGCTCGAGTCTCCTAAAGCGCTAACCGAGCTAGCGCAAACGGTAGAAAGCTCCGAAGGGGTATCCTTTGTACCTGCCTTCGTCGGTCTTGGCGCACCCTACTGGAAAGATAAAGCCAGAGGCACCATTTCAGGACTAACCAGAGGCAGCAGTCGGGCGCATATGGCACGGGCAGGGCTCGAGAGCATTGTTTTTCAAATTCGCGACGTTTTTGACCTTATGGCCCAGGAAGCGCAGAGCGAACTGAATCAGCTAATGGCTGATGGAGGTGCCAGCAGCAGCGACTTTCTTATGCAGTTACAGGCAGATGTACTGGGCGTGCCGGTCTTGCGCAACCGCTCAGAGCATCTTTCAGCCTTAGGCGCAGCTTATCTGGCAGGACTCGAGCTAGGTCTTTATGGTGGCCTCGAGGCAATTGCAGCGCTTCCCAGAGAGCTTGACCGTTTTGAACCCAAACTATCTGAAAGCAGTCGAAAGGCAGCTTATGACGGCTGGCAAGCAGCTATTCGGCGCACCTTGTTTGAAGCATAGCTATCTAAACCCAGGCATCTGCCCCAGTTCTCTGGTCTAGCACAGGTATACTAATGCTCATGGAAGATGCCGAAGAGTTGCGCCTTGTTACCAAAGTTGCCAGCCTTTACTATGAAAAAAATTTGCGTCAGGCCGATATTGCCTCGCAACTTGATTTGTCACAAGCTGGCGTGTCGCGACTCTTAAAACGCGCCAAAGAAGAAAATATTGTGCGCATTACGGTAGCGCAACCTTTGGGTGCTTATACCCGGCTCGAGCAAGACATCGAAACTCGCTACGGCATTAAAGAGGCTATTGTCGTAGATAGCGGTAGTAGTGACGCTCAGCTGCTGCGCAACCTTGGTGCTGCCGCCGCCTATTATCTGGAAACTACTCTTAAACCTAGCGAAGTTATTGGCATCTCGAGTTGGAGCGAAACGCTGCTAGCCATGACCAATGCCATGCACCCTGTTCCCACCAAAAATGCCAAGGTTGTGCAAATTTTGGGCGGCGTTGGTAACCCCAGTGCAGAATCTCACGCAGCCCATTTGACCCGTCGACTGGCAAATCTCATTGGGGCGCAGAGCGTTATGCTTTCTGCGCCCGGCGTGGTTGCCTCAAAAAGCGCCCGAGACATTTTGCTGGCTGACCCCTTTGTGAGCGAGGCTATCGGACTTTTTGATCAGGTCAGTCTGGCGCTGGTCGGTATCGGTGCCCGTACCCCCTCAAAAGTCCTGGCCAGCAGTGGCAATGTCTTTTCTGATGAAGAGCTCGAGACTCTGAGCAAACAGGGCGCCGTTGGCGACATCTGCCTGCGCTTTTTTGATGAAGCGGGTAAACCCGTGCTGTCAAGCTTTGATCAGCGTGTTATCGGCATGACCCTAGAAGAGCTTAAAGGGGTCAGGCGCAATGTAGGTATTGCTGGAGGAAAGCGTAAATATGCCGCCATTAAAGGAGCCCTCGAGGGCAACTGGATAAATGTGCTTATCACCGACAAGGGTAGTGCCGAGTATTTGCTCAAACCTTAAGCCTGTCCGGGTGGCAAATAATTAGCAGCTTTGTCATCCAGCACCAGAACCCAGTCAGGACCATCGGTTGGAGTGGTGAAGGTTAGTTTGTCGAGTTTGGGAAATGAGGCTATTTCCTGACTCGAGCCTGTTCTGGGGTTATACCACCAGGCAACTAAGGTATCACCTGAAAGTTGAGCGGTGTTAACCCTAAACTTTGTATAAAGCGGTAAATAGATAAAGGCGTAGCTGCCTGACTCATCTCGAGTTGCTACCGGATATTCATGGCGACCTGTAGATAAATAGTCAAGTAAGCTTTGATCGGGTTGGCGCACAAACTGAGGACGTGACTCGATAAGTTTACGCAAATAGCGCAGTTGCTCGGCAGCAGGCCGCCTCAGGGCGTCTTGCCAGCAAATCAGCTCATTGCCATTATTGATAGGCTGACGTTTAGGGTCATACATCTGCCAGACAAAATGATGTCCATAGGTCACGCCACAGCCTCCGGCAAAAACGGAGCGGTAACACTGTTTGCGCACATCATGGTCGCGAAAATAGCCATTTTCAGGGTTCCAATTTGGCCAGGGATTCACTGGATGATCTTCATAATTAGGTTCAGCGTCTAAGCTTGGGCGAATGGGGCTTAGCTCCCAGTCTCGAGCTATCCAGTTCCACACCGGATAGTCATGCCCGGCACCGTGACCCGACTGCATCATATGAATATCAAGCCAGTCCTCTTCCTGTAACGTTGCGGAGGTCCAGCTACTGCCAGAAGGATGGTAGGTCATTAAGGTTTTGGAATCATGTTCTTTTATACCAGAGGCTATAGCGCGCCAAACTGGACGGAAGTCCTGCCCTTCATAAACCGGAGGACGGTCACCCCCAAGGCACCAAATGAGATGGCTATGTCTGGCAAAACGCTTCCCTACAAACTGTCCGTAAGCGAAGGCATTTTCAGGGGTGAAAACAGGCTGATTCTTAGTCCACATCGGAAAAACCTTGTGGCCCCAGGTTGGCAAAACTGCAATATAGAGTCCATACTTAAGCGCAAGCTCGAGGTAGGCATCTACCCTATCGAAATAGGCCAAATTGGGTTTTAGAGGATCATCATCATAGAGAGCCTGCCCACCGTTGTAGGCTTCAAAAAGGGCGTCATGTTCTGAAATCAGCACTGCTTGTATAACCGTAAAACCTTGCTGAGCCCGCGTAGCAAAATAATGCTCAGCCTCCTCATAACTCAAAAGATGAAAGAGATTCCAGGCAGTATCGCCTAACCAGAAAAAAGGTGCGCCACTTTCAGTTTGCAAATAATGCCGATTTGCACTAAGACTTAAGCGCTCGAGTCCATTAGTCATCGTTATCCTCTATTCTTCATCAAACTTTATAGGGTATTTTATACGCACATTTAGCAAACTATCTGGAGCTTTGATTTGTCTTACAAGATAGAGTCATGGACACCAGACCACCAACGCTGGCAAGAACTGCGTAGTCTTATAGCAGCAGAAGGCCAAAGCGTCTGGGCCTTTGAGCCTTATTTTGAAAGCTCTTCACGACATTTTCTGGTAGCTCACTATAATTTGCGGCTTGGTAATATTTGTCGTCTGGGAAATTGGCCTGCATGATAGAGGACGTTCGAGCATAAAACTCCGCAGCAAGGCGAAAAATGCAACCCTTGATACTCTTGAGAAATACCGCCAATTGGGTGTTGGTTGCAACTTACAAGAAGTTTGCTTTATTGATTTTCTTACGTGAATAGAGAATGGCTTTTGATAAAATAATTTAAGTAATGGGACTCTCATGACAAACCCAAAGGTCATCTCCAAAAACAAAATGATTCTATTTGCCTTTCTAGCTCTCTTTGCTGGTGCTGGTGTCATAGCATATGCTTTGCAGTTTTCTGCTCTCTCATATCAATTTGACTGTAGTCGCCAAGCTAATCAATGTATTCTTGCGCGCAAGATGGTCATCGGTGGCATAAAAGAAGACATGATTGCAATAGATCAAATTAACAAGGTTGAAATTACTCTTCATAGTAATCAACAAAGTAATGTGTGGGTAATTACTGATCATCAAAGACTTCCGTTAGGTACATTTCGTAGTTATACCTCTGAAGCAAATCACCTGATGAATGATCTGAATAGCTATATCTATGATAGTTCAGAAGAAAGTTTCAGCCACCATTGGTCAAATCATTAGCGAGTAAAGAAATAAGCCTTTACTGCAAAGAATAAAACTCTATCTGTCAACTTGCTGGAAAGAACCTATACCAACCGGCTCAAAGCGAATAACCCCAGGCACCCTTTTAAACTGGGTTCCCAAGCTGATCTATCCCGTCGGGGATAACATTCATCAATCAGCTTAAGCTTAGAATGTTCCTAATGGCTCACTCACAACCCAAGCTCGAGGTCTGGCTACGCGGCCCACTCCCTGACATACCTGGTACCTTGCAACCCATAGCCCATGCCCTTCTGCAAGCTCTGGAAGAACTCGAGTCCCTACTCAGTGACTTTCCAGAAAGCCTGCTCTGGGAGCGTCCGGCAGATGTGGCCTCTGTCGGCTTTCATTTGCAGCATATAGCTGGAGTACTGGATAGGCTCTTTACCTATGCCAGAGGTGAAGCTCTAACTGAAAAGCAGCTGGCTTATCTGAAAGCCGAAGGAGAAGCAAAGGCTAGCAAAGCAGAGCTACTTAAAGTAATCAAAGAACAAATTGCCCAGACGCTAGAAACGTTACAAAACAGTTCTGAAGAAGGTTTGCTCGAGCCTCGTAAGGTAGGTAGAAAAGGCTTACCCTCCACCGTATTGGGGCTTTATACTCATGCCGCCGAACACACCATGCGGCATCTGGGGCAAGTTCTGGTTACCGTTAAAATTCTGCATCGTTAGAGTTCCTTCTCAAACCAGTGATGCGCATAAGGTTCCTCACTAAAAGGGGCAACTTCCTGGTAACCAAAGCTTTTATAAAGAGCTTGAGCTTCTAATAAGGCTTTATTCGTTTCTAGTCGAAGCAAGGCTAAACCTCGCTCACGGGCCAAGAACTCGAGCTGTGCGAGAATACGCCGACCTATGCCCATGCCCCGGCAAGAAGCAGCGACCCACATCCTTTTAATTTCTCCAAAATCTGTATGACACTTAAGCGCACCGCAGCCAACTGCCTCACCCTGCAACAGCGCAAGCACAAAGTAACCCTGAGGTGGCCTGAGTTCTTCAGGCGCCGCCGAAATACTTACAGAAGGGTCGAAGGCCATTTCAAAACGCTCTGAAAGCTCTTCATAATAATGTGTTAAACACTGCTGCGCTAACCGGCTACCGGGATCGCTAGTGGCAAGGTTTATGCTACTGGCTCTCAGCAAACGCTCAACTGTGGCCATACTTTCGACTAGACTGGCACGCTGTTTTTCACTCAGCGGCTCGAGCATAGCTGCGGCTCCCCTATCTGATAATTTGTCTAACAGCGCAACTTCTTTTACCCCTTTGGGGGTCAGGCTTACAAAACGAACTCGAGCATCTTCTTTTAGCGAACCAAGCTGAACAAGTCCCTGGTGCTCGAGGGTTCTGAGTAAGCGGCTCACATAACCTGAGTCAAGCCCAAGGCGCTCCCGCAAAACGCGCACTTCTGCCCCTGCCCCAATTTCAAAAAGCAGCCTTGAAGCCCCTAGCGAACGCTCCCGCCCCAAAAACTCATTTTCCAGCGCACCTATATGATGCGTGACGGTACGGTTAAACTGTCGGATTTTGGCTATGTCATTCATTTATCTGACTATAGTCAGATAAATTTTATTTTGCAAGCAGCATTTGAGAATAAGCCGTTAAGCCAGCTCAAAATCAGTTTGTACAAAACTAAGTTTTTTGAATGCCTTGCGCTAAAACCCATACTCCATGGTCTTATCACCCTGCTCACCATGTACCTGAGCATTAAAGGAAATGATAATGCGGTCTTTTTGTCCGTCATAGGGCATTGCCTTGTGGTTTAGCCAGCTTGGAAAAACAATAAGGCTCCCCTCTTCGGGTTGCATATCGATATGACTGTCTTGCATATAGGCATTGCCCATATCCATATGCGCCCCTCCCAGCAAATCAAAACGCGGGCTATAAAAACGGGTTATGCCATTATTTGGACCAAGCTGAGGATGATTTTGCCGGGTCTCTGTGTCATCAATCTGCACGTAGTAAACCCCTGACCAGGAGCAGTTACCGTGCGAGTGAATGTCATGAAAACCGTAGCTGTTCTGAATCTGGAACCAGGCACCAACCACGTGCATATTGAGGTTTTTCGCTGCCACCTGCTGCCATATATGACCATTCATCTTGCTAGCAATTTCAAACACACTGTGCGAAATAAAGCCAAATAGGCTCTGCATAGCTTCATTGGGGTAGCGTTGCAAAAGGTCATCGGGGCTCGAGTAAACCACCGTTGGCTCAGAACTACTTGCTTCTTTTTGTTTATAAAACAAGGGAATGAGCTCGGCATTTACAGCTTTATAGTCAGGAAACTCTGCACGCAGTAAAGGCGTTGCCCAGAGCATTTTCAGATCATTTGGCATGCTTAATAAGATAACAAGAAACGCCTGAAAATGTGCTTTGGATTCAAAATTACAATTGTGTCGTAGACAGCAGGCTTTCTATCTGCAATAGCGTCATAATATAGCCAAACCAGAAGTTTCAACTTCAAGTGCACCTGATACAAGCATGTGCTTGACCCCAAGGAGGTATCTCTATGTTTCCTGCCAGTTTTGATTTTTACCGTGCTCATTCTGCTGAAGAAGCCGTTAGCTTACTCGGTGAACACGGTGCCGATTCGCGTATTTTGGCGGGAGGACAAAGCCTCATCCCGGCCATGCGCTACCGTCTGGCACAGCCTACCGTCCTGGTTGATATCAATCAGATGCAAGCTGCAAATTATATAACCGAAGAAAACGGGGAATTGCGTATCGGTGCAACAGTGCGTGACAGTGACCTCGAGTTCTCTGATCTCATTCGCACAAACTATCAGCTGATGTCAGATGTCAGCGATGTCGTAGCTGACCCCATCGTGCGCTTCCGGGGCACCCTGATCGGCAGTCTTTGCCACAACGACCCGTCAGGTGACTGGCCTGCAGCTATGCTCGCTGCCAGAGCTAAAATGATTATTCAGAATAAAGACGGGAAACGCGTCGTTAATGCCGACGAATTTATCGTAGATAGCTTTACGACTGCTGTTGAAGAAGGCGAAATGGCAGTTGAAACTATCTGGCCTACTCCGAGCAAAAACACTGGCGCTTCCTATCAGAAAATTGAGCGCAAGGTGGGTGACTATGCCACAGCGGCGGCAGCGGTACAACTCGAGCTTAATGAAGATGGCACCGTAAAAGAAGCCGGTATAGGCATCACTGCGGTTTCCTATGTCGCCCTCAGGGTTGCTGAAGGTGAAGCCCTGCTACGTGGGCAAAAAGTTACGCGCAATTTAATTAAAGCAGTCGCGGCTGAAGCCTCAAAAATGGCTGACCCTATCGCAGATGGCCGCGGCTCAGCCGAATACAAAAAAGAAGTGGTAGGCGTGCTGGTTGCCAAAGGCATCATGCAATCTCTCGAGCGACTTGGTAGGAAAGTGGAGGCCTAACGGTGGAAATAACCCTAAATGTTAATGGTCAAGAGCATAAAGTAGATGTTGAGCCCAGAACCCTCCTGGTTTACGCTTTGCGGGAAAACTGTGGTCTCAAGGGCGCTCATGTTGGTTGTGATAGCTCGAGCTGTGGTGTCTGCACGGTGGTACTGGACGGCAAGATTCCGGTTAAGTCTTGCACCATGTTTGCTGTGCAAGCCGAAGGGCACGAAATCACCACCATCGAAGGTCTCGGGGGAGGCGCAAATCTGCACCCATTACAAAAAGCCTTTCATGAGCAGCACGGCCTCCAGTGTGGCTACTGCACCCCTGCCATGATTATGAGTTCTTATGCTCTTTTGCAACATAACCCCGACCCTAGTGAAGACGATATAAGACGAGGTTTATCTGGCAACTTATGCCGCTGCACTGGCTATATGAATATTGTCAAAGCGGTGCAGCAAGCTGCTGCTGACATGCGCCAACCCGCGGAAGCTGCTGATTAACCGTGACAGTGATAGTGCAAAGTAAACGTTTATCTTCTTCAAAGGAGAGCTTATGAGTGATCAAATCAAGGACTTAAACCCTGCTAAAGAATGCAGAGCTATGGGCAAAAGCATTAAGCGCCGTGAAGATGCCCGTTTTGTACAGGGGCGCGGTACCTACGTTGATGATATAGAACTGCCCAAAATGCTGCATATGGCGATTGTCCATAGTCCTTATGCGCACGCTCTAATTAAAGGCATTGATACTGCAGAAGCCCTAAAAGTACCTGGGGTAAAAGCCATCATTACTGCTAAAGATCTGGCAGGCTTTAATCTGGACTGGATTCCGACCCTGGCAGGTGACAAGCAAATGGTTCTGGCAACTGACCGGGTTATGTATCAGTATCAGGAAGTGGCTGCCGTTTTTGCCGAAACCCGGGCACAGGCAGTTGACGCTGCCCAGCTGGTTGAAGTTGACTATGAACCACTCGAGGTTGTGGCAGACCCCTTTAAAGCCAGAGAAGACAAAGTCATTTTACGAACCGACCGCGAGAAAAAGACCAATCATATTTTTAACTGGAACGTTGGTGACCGCGAAGCTACCGATAAAGCTTTGGCAGAAGCGGAAGTTCGAGTCAAACAAAAAGCCTATTATCCAAGAGTCCACGCTTCGCCGTTAGAACCCTGCGCTATTGTCGCCGATATGAATACTGCCACCGGACGCCTGACACTCTATCTGACTTCACAGGCGCCCCATGCTCACCGAACCGTAGTTTCACTGGTCACTGGCATCCCAGAAAGCAATATCCGAATTGTTTCCCCTGATATAGGCGGAGGATTTGGCAACAAGGTTCCGGTTTACCCAGGCTATGTCTGCGCCGCAGCTGGCACCATTGTCCTAGGTGTGCCGGTTAAATGGGTGGCGACCCGTACCGAAAGCATGACCACCGATTCTTTTGCTCGAGACTTTCATATGGAAGCCGAAATTGGAGCAACCAAAGAGGGCAAAGTCACAGCTCTCAAAGTCACTACAGTTGCCGACCACGGCGCCTTTGACGCCGCAGCCGACCCCAGCAAATACCCCGCTGGCCTTTTTAGTATTTGCACCGGCTCCTATGATTTTCCTACGGCCTTTACCGAAGTTGACGCCTACTACACCAACAAAACCCCAGGCGGCGTGGCTTACCGCTGCAGCTTCCGCGTGACTGAAGCCTCTTACATGATTGAGCGCGCTATGGACACGGCTGCCCGTGAGCTTAATATGGACCCAGCCGAATTCAGATTCAAGAATTTCATCCAAAAGGAACAGTTCCCCTATAACTCGCCCCTCGGCTGGACCTATGACAGTGGCGATTATGAAACAACCTTTAAAGTGGCTCTTGAAAAAGTAGGTTATGAGGAGCTGCGCAAAGAGCAAGCTGAAAAACGTGCTAAAGGCGAAATCATGGGCATTGGCATATCTACATTTACCGAAATCGTAGGTGCTGGGCCAAGTAAAGACTTTGACATTCTGGGCATCAAGATGTTTGACGGGGCCGAAATCCGCATTCACCCGACAGGTAGTGTGATTGTAAGAGCAGGTACAAAGTCTCAGGGTCAAGGTCACGAAACCACCTGGGCCCAAATCGTGGCTGAAGAACTTGGGCTAGATGTCGATAAGATTCTGGTTGAAGAAGGTGATACTGATACCGCACCTTATGGACTTGGCACTTATGCCAGCCGCTCTACACCAACCGCGGGTGGCGCGCTGGCTCTTGGCGCCAGACGGATTAGAGAAAAAGCCAAACGGATTGCAGCCCACTTGCTCGAGGTTTCTGCCGATGACATTGAGTGGGAAGATTACAAATTTCAGATCAAGGGCGTACCCAGCAAATCAGTGACCACGCAAGATTGTGCCTTTGCTGCCTACACCAACCCGGCGCCCGGCGATGAACCCGGGCTCGAGACGACCTACTACTACGACCCACCCAACCTGACCTTCCCGCATGGTGCCTATATTTGTGTTGTAGACATTGACAAAAGCACCGGTGAAGTCAAGGTGCGCCGCTTTGTTGCCATCGATGACTGCGGAACCATCATTAACCCCATGATTGTCGAGGGCCAGGTTCATGGTGGTCTTGCCGAAGGCTTTGCCATGGCCTTTATGCAGGAAATCGTCTATGACGAAGAAGGCAATCACTTAAATACCAACTACACCGATTACCTTATTCCAACGGCCTATGAAGTGCCCAAATTTGAAACTGGCAACACGGTTACACCCTCCCCTCATCATCCTATTGGCGCCAAAGGTGTTGGCGAATCACCAACTGTTGGCTCGCCTGCTGCCTATGTCAATGCCGTTATTGACGCCCTTTCCCCTTATGGTGTTAGCGAAATTGATATGCCCATCAGCCGGGAAAAAGTATTTAGTAAATTACGAGCTGCTGGAGTAGAAGCGTTTTAGGAAGTGGCTAGCGATTAGTGGCTAGTGGACTAGATAAATCTTTCTATCCAACAGTCACTAATCCCTTTTCTCCAGTCACTCGAGCCCTTTTCAGTCAAGATAAAAAACCTACGAAGGAACTTAAGCATGAAACTTAACTATGATGGTCAAGAACAAATAAATGCTGACTATGATGCTGTATGGGCATTTATCAATAATCCAGAAAAAGTCGCCAAGTGCCTGCCTGATGTTGAAAAGCTCGAGATCACTGGAGACAAAAGCTTTACCGCTCATGTCAAGGTTGGCGTTGGCCCGGTCCGGGGTCGCTTTAAGTTTGATGTTGGGCTCGAGCCTGACGCCGAAAACAACAAAATGAACGTAAACCTTCGGGGAGGTGGCCTCGGTACCGCCATTGACCTGACAGCTGGTGCCAATATTGCCCAGCAGCAAGAACAGACCCAGCTTGACTGGCAAGGAGAAGCCGTGGTGCGCGGCCCGGCTGCAACCGTAGGTGCCAGAGTACTTGACCGTAAAGCAAGAGAACTCATTACCCATGTTTTTGCAGAAGTCAAGCGAAATATTGATGAGGAACAGGCTTGAACAGGGTTAAGTGGATAAAAGTCTCTAAACTTTTCTCCTCATCTTTTAAACCGCTACCCTAAGCCCCGGATACTATGGACACGCTAGAACGAATCTTTCAACTCAAACAAAGTGGCGAGCGTTTTGCTATTGCTACTGTGGTAGCGCGCAGGCCACCTGTCTCATCGCAACTGGGTGACAAAGCCATTATTTTTGAAGATGGACGGCTCGAGGGTTTCATTGGCGGTGCCTGTTCGAGAGAAATTGTTCGGAAGCAGGCCTTAGAAGTCTTAGATCTGGAAAGGTCACGGTTGGTACGTATTAGTCCTGACCCTATTGCAGAGACGTCAAATGCTAATCATGATGAGATTTGCGTGCCTATGACCTGCGCCTCTGAAGGCGCTGTAGACATTTATCTTGAACCCTACACCGAAAAGAAGCGCATGCTGATTGTCGGCGCTTCTCCTATTGCCATTGCTCTTGCCAGACAGGCTGACTTACAAGGCTACGAACTAACGCTGGTTTTTGAAAAACAGGAAATCGACACCATTAATTTTGCGCTAGAAGACCTGAAACTCGAGCTGGTCGATATTGATGCTCTCAAAGATTGGCTGAATGCCTTGCCTGGCAAGCAAAAAGGCAATCTTGAAGCAGTCGTTGCCTCTATGGGTCACTATGACGAGGAAGCACTCGCTCCTCTTGCCAGGGCTAATCCAAGATATTTGGGACTGGTCTCGAGTCAAAAACGGGGTGCTAAAATTATCGACTTGCTCTTAGATATAGGCATTCCTAAGGCAGATGTTGACCGCATAAAAAATCCTGCGGGGCTTGATCTGGCAGCCAAAACCCCCAATGAAGTGGCCGTGTCTATCGTGGCAGAAATGATTCAGTTAAGGCGTCAGGCGGCTCGAGCTGCCAGACAGATTTTAGAACAGGAAGAAGCCATCTGCCCTACCTGCTCCATGAAAGTGAGTACAGCAACGGCGAGACACAAGGCTGACTATAAGGGGCAAAGTTATTATTTTTGCTGCCCTAATTGCAAACATCACTTTTTAAAAGACCCTGAAAAATATCTGGCAGGAGCTAAGCCTTAAACTATGGCCTTTGCGTCACTCCAGGCAATTAAAGATAGCTTTGCCAAGCAGAACTATATTGCTGATGACAAGCTCGCCACCGCCTTACAACTGGTCACCGCTCTGGAAAAACCCTTACTGGTGGAAGGCCCCGCAGGTGTTGGAAAAACAGCCTGTGCCAAAGTGCTTGCAGCGGTGCTTGATACCCAGCTTATACGCTTACAATGCTATGAAGGTCTTGATACTTCAACGGCACTCTACGAGTGGAACTACCCCAAGCAAATGCTGCATATCCGCTTGAGTGAGCAACGTGGCAAAAGTGCTGCTGAGCGCGAAGCAGAGATTTTTGGCGAGCAGTTTTTGCTGCGTCGACCCTTGCTCGAGGCTATTAGCCAGAGTGATAAACCCCCGGTTTTACTGATTGATGAGATTGACCGTGCCGATGAGGAGTTTGAGGCCTTTTTACTCGAGCTGCTGGGTGAGTTTCAGGTTAGCATTCCAGAATTAGGAACCATCAAGGCCAAACATAAGCCCTTTGTCATCCTGACCAGTAACCGCATCCGCGAGCTTTCTGATGCACTGCGCAGACGCTGTCTTTACCTCTGGCAGGGTTACCCCAGTTTTGACAAAGAGGTACGCATTATTGAAACGCATCTGCCAGCCATTAATGAGCAGCTGGCAGAGCAAATCGCCCAGGTTATGCTCAAACTCAGAGCTATGCACTTTAATAAAGTGCCAGGGGTTGCCGAAAGTCTTGACTGGGCACAGGCTCTGGTAAGCTTGCATAAAGGCATGCTCGATATGACGATTATTGAGCAAACACTCGGAACCCTTCTTAAAGATCAGGAAGACTGGGCTTTATTTGAAGCACACAGGGGCGAGATTGAGCTGGCGCTTTATGAAGCAAATCGTTAAAGCCTATGCCAAACTATCTTGATGCTAGCCGTAACATTCTGGATTTTTGTTCCCTGCTGAGACTCGAGGGCTTTAGCCTTGGACCCCAGGAAGTACAGGATGCTCTTTCTGCCCTGACCTATATTGACCTAGCAGATTATTCTCAGTTCAAGAATGCGCTCAGCCTTGTTCTTTGCTCGACTAAGCAGCATGAAGAAAGCTTTGATGTCTTATTCCGAGCTTATTTTTTACCCGAAGCAACAAAAGCTCGCCCGCCTGAATCTCAGCTTAAAGCCAGTGAAGGTGAAGGCAGTGATGAAACCGGCGAAGAGGCCCCGCAAAAACGCAAAAAACAGTACCATCATCCTGAAGTTTCAGCGCTTGCAAGCAGTGCCGAGCTAGGAGAAGTCACCGATTCAGATGACGAACAAACTCCGGGTGGAGTTATGACCCTAAGAGCTTTTTTTAGTCCTTTTAGCAGACAGCATGAAACCCCTGTTGACTTTTCTCTGGAAGATAAAGACGAAATGCGCGAAGCTGCACGGCAACTTATTGCTAAAGTTCGCCTGGGCAAAAGCCGCCGCTGGCGCAGCAGTAACCACGGTTCTAAGTTTCACTTTAGACGCACGCTGAGAAAAGCCCTTGCTACAGGAGGAGAAGCTTTTAACCCTGCCTGGCTTGGTCACCCACTACGAAAACCCCGTTTTGTTCTGCTGCTGGACAGCAGTCGCAGCATGAGCAGTTATAGTGACAAGCTTCTGCAATTTGCTCACGCATTAAGTCAACGCTCGAGTCGGGTAGATGTTTTTCTGTTTTCAACCCGATTAAAGCGAATCACAAAATATTTAAAACAAGCACGGGCCTCGAGTTCCCTTCACTTAACTGATCTTGGCGAAGCCTATGGTGGTGGTACTCAAATTGGTGCTTGTTTTGCTGAGTTTGTGCGGCGCTATGCTCAGGGCGCAGTAACCCCAGATACCCTGGTGCTCATCGCCAGCGACGGCCTTGATACCGGCAAACCTGAGATTTTAGAGCGCGCCATGCGAGACCTTCACAGGCGCAGCAGTGGCGTGGTCTGGCTAAATCCCCTACTGGACACTGAAGGCTATAAGCCTACCGCTAAAGGTATGCAGGCCGCCCTACCTTATATCGATACTTTTTGCACCGTAAAGGATGCCAGCTCATTTGAGCGACTCAGTAAACAAATTCGTTTAAGGCATTAAGATTAAGTCAGAACTTGAGCTGACCATCGAGTGTTAGTAAAACCTTGTAAAGATCAGGGCGGCGGTCCCGGAAAAAGCCAAAACTCGCCCTGAAACTACGTGCTGTTGCAAAGTCCAAATCGGCATAAAGAATGGTTTCATCATGGGCGTTGGCCTCGGCGAGCTTATTACCCATGTAATCTGCAATAAACGAGTGACCATAGAAGGTCTGCTCGAGCCCGGCCACCGTTTCTGTACCAATGCGGTTAGCTGCTGCTACATACATGACATTGGACACGGCGTGACCAATCATGGCGCGCTGCCACATATCTCTGGTATCCAGCCCACCCACCTCCTCTGGCTCTGAACCAATGGCAGTTGGGTAAAGCAGCAAATCTGCCCCCATGAGCGCCATAGCTCTAGCAGCCTCAGGAAACCACTGATCCCAGCAAATACCCACGCCAATGGTGCCGTAGCGGGTCTGCCAGACCTTAAAGCCAGTATCACCAGGATTAAAGTAAAACTTTTCCTCGTACCCTGGGCCGTCGGGAATGTGACTTTTTCGGTAAATGCCTAGCTGAGTGCCATCAGCATCTAGCATCGCCAGGCTGTTGTAGTGTGCCTGCCCTGCGCGCTCAAAAAAAGAGATGGGCAAAACAACTCCCAATTCCTTGGCGAGCGCCTGAAACTGACCTATAAAAGGATGATTCTCGAGCCTATTGGCGGTAGCAAAATAGTGTTCCTGTTCTACCTGGCAAAAATAAAGGTTTTCAAACAGCTCCTGAAGCAAAATGATGCTTGCACCTGCTGCGGCAGCTTCACGAACTTTCTCCTGGGCTTTTGCAATATTAGCCTCGAGGCTACTACTACAGGTCATTTGCACAACGGCAAGTTTAGGATTTGTCATCATCGTTTGGTCCTATCTACTGAACTTAGTTTCCTACTGTCTTTTTTAACAGATTTTAACGCTAGCAACAGCTCGAGTACCTACAAGCATACTCTTAAGCTCCTTATTACAGTGCTTAAGCCTGCAGTATGAACGGTTCTTAGTTTTAGCATGCGCTTTGCCTAAGCTAAAGAAAAGGATGTACCGAGAAAGGAATGTATGTCATATATTTCAAGCAAGGATGGAACGAAGCTTTATGTCAAAGACTGGGGTGAGGGTCAGCCCGCTATTTTGATTCACGGCTGGCCGCTTTCGGCTGACAGCTGGGATGATATCGCCATGCCTATTGCCAATGCAGGTTTTCGTGCTATTGTCTATGACCGCCGTGGCTTTGGTCGTAGCGATCAGCCCTGGTCTGGTTACGACTATGACAGCCTGGCAGATGACTTAAGAGATGTCATAGAAGCTACTGAGGCAAAAGACGCCACTCTCATTGGTTTTTCTATGGGTGGGGGTGAAGTTGCCCGCTATATGTCAAGACACGGCGGCAAAGATGTGGCAAAAGCTGCCCTTGTTTCAAGCGTTGTGCCTTATATGCTTAAAACCCCAGATAACCCTGAAGGTGTTGACCAAAAAGTCTTTGACCAGATGGCCAAGGGTATGAAAGAAGACCGAGCCCACTTTTTTGCTGACTTCTTTAAAGACTTTTTTGGCGTGGGCATGCTCTCTCACCCAGTTAGTGATGAAGTGCTCGAGTGGGCTCGCCGCACCGCCATGATGGCCAGTCTGAAAGCGACACTGGCCTGCGCAGACGCTTTTGCCACCACCGATTTTCGCCCAGATCTAAAAGCCTTTAAGGTACCAACGCTAATTATCCACGGTACCGCCGATCAGACTGTACCTATTGACACCTCAGCCCGCCCTGCAGCCAAAGGCATTGCTAACTCAAAATTACTCGAGTATGAAGGTCAGCCTCATGGCCTCTTTGCCACTCGAAAAGAGCAGCTTAGCAACGACCTCATCACCTTCTTAAAAAGTTAATTTGGCAAAAACTATACAAGACGGAGCAAAATCTCCGTCTTATTTATAGCTCTGTCTTATTTATAGCTTTGGCTGCTGCTGCGTAACGCAGTGAAATGAGCCGCCCCCAGAAATAATCCCCAGTGAAGGCAGTCCTATAAGCTTGCGACCAGGAAACGCCATTTGCAAAATACCAAGGGCACGGCTGTCATTTTCATCCTCATAGGTGGGCATAACCACAAAGCCATTGCCAATATAAAAGTTGGCGTAGGTCAAGGGCAAACGCTCACCTTCTAACTCGAGGCGTTTTTGCGGCAAGGGTAATTCAATGATTTTGTAGTCTCCCCCATCCGGATGGCGCATAGTTTCAAGCAAGGTCAAATTTTCCTGCAAAGATTCATAATTTGGGTCAGAGCTATCTTCGCAAATGGACGTAATGATGGTGTCATCATTCACCCAGCGGGTAATCGTATCTATATGCCCATCAGTTTTGTCACCCTCGAGCCCTCTATGTAGCCATATGACATGCTTAACCCCCAGATAATCTTTTAAGTACGTCTCAACTTCATTTTCACTCAGGTTAGGGTTGCGATTTTGATTGAGCAGGCACTGACGGGTTGTTAGACAAATACCCTCTCCATTAATATCCAGGGAACCCCCTTCCATAACAATTGGCACTTCTACGCGGCTAATGCCCAGTTTGTCAGCAATAAGTTCTGGAATATGCGTATCCTTTTCCCAGCGGAATTTCTTACCCCAGCCATTAAACTGCCAGTCGCTTGCCACTAGCTTGCCCTCGTTATTGGTCAAAAAAAGCGGAGCAATATCGCGGAACCAGATATCATCTAGTGGTGCACGCCAGAATTTGATATTGGCACTCCCTTGCAGGGCTTCCCTGGCGCTATTTTCAGCTTCCTCATGAGCACAGGCCAGATAGACGGGTTCAAAACGGGCAATCGCCTCAATAAGCCGAGTAAAATCGGCTCTGGCTTTAGCAAGATAACCTTCCCAGTAATCATCATCAAATGGCCAACCCATCCAGGTAGCGCTGTGCGGCGCATATTCAGCAGGAAAGTAAAAGCCCTGCTCTCTCGGTAAGGTAATGTTCATAGCTTAAAGCATGACCTGTTAGCATAGCTCTTAAAAGCAGCCAGCTTACAGGAGGATGCTAAACATGACAAGAACAGCACTCATAACCGGAGGCTCGAGTGGCATAGGCAAAGCCTGCGCCGAAGCCCTCCAGCAACAAGGCATGAACGTCGCTATTGTTGATATAAATGATCAGGGTGACGAAGTCGCTAAAAACCTGAACGGGCTTTTTGTAAAAGCTGATTTGAGTAAACGCGAAGACTGCAAGCGCGCCGTTGAAACAACGGTCAAAGCCTTTGGATCTCTGGACATTCTCATTAACAATGCTGGTTTTCAGCACATTAACCCGATTCCTGATTTTCCTGAAGATGTCTGGGACAAAATGATTGCCCTGATGCTCACTGCCCCCTTTTTACTAACCAAGTACGCCTGGGAAAATCTTAAAAAGAGTGGCCATGGTCGCATTATCAATATAGGTAGCGCTCATAGTTTGACCGCCAGCCCTTACAAGGCAGCTTATGTGACCGCCAAGCACGGCCTTTTAGGACTTATGCGCACCGCTGCCTTAGAGGGCGGCGAGTTTGGCATTACCTGTAATACGGTTGCTCCGGCTTATGTGCGTACGCCTCTAGTTGAAGCGCAAATAAAAGATCAGGCCAGAACCAGAGGGATAAGTGAAGCCGATGTTGAAGAAAAAGTGTTTTTAGAGAATGTCGCCGTGAAGAAGTTACTCGAGCCTCAAGATGTTGCAAATTACGTAGCCTACCTTGCCTCAGAGGAGGCGTGGGGAATTACTGGGGCGACAGCAACGATTGATTTGGGCTGGACCTCCAGATAAGTGGAAAGATAAAAATAATCAGAAAATAGAATAGAGCTGATGTCTTCAGGAAGATTTAGTGCTAAAGTACGCAACGTTTTGGAGGTAGCTATGCCAAACCCTTCTTTTGACACCAATGATGCGGCTGAGCTTTACAGCATAAGAGCCTGGGGAGCAGGCTACTTTGATGTAAATACAAAGGGGCAACTAACCGTTTCAACCGATCAAACTCAGGCCGTTGCCCTTGATGAAATCGTTCAAGATTTAGTGGCACAGGGCCATAATTTACCTATCATCTTGCGTTTTCCCCAGCTTTTAGAGGACCGCCTCGACAGGGTTAATACTTGTTTTCAAACAGCCATAAAGGAATCTGGTTTTCAGGGAAATTATCAGGGTGTTTACCCTATAAAAGTTAATCAGCGCCGCATGATTGTTGAAACCATTGCCGAATATGGCGCAAAATACCGTACCGGCTTAGAAGCAGGTTCCAAAGCTGAGCTTGCTCTCATTCTGGTGCAAGATATTCATGAGGAAGCACTGATTTGCTGCAACGGTTTTAAAGATGATGATTTTGTGCGCATGGCGCTCTGGGGACGCAAACTGGGTAAAAATGTGGTCATCACCCTCGAGAAATACAGTGAGCTTGACCGTGTTTTACGCATCAGCGAAGAATTAGAGGTTAAACCAGCTATTGGTGTACGCTTTAAACTGCATGCCAAAGGTTCAGGGCAGTGGGAATCAAGCGGTGGTGATGACGCCAAGTTTGGCCTAACGGCGACTGAACTCATCAGCGTAGCTACGCGGTTACAGAACTTAGGTCTTTCAGAAAGTCTGCTCATGCTGCACTGTCATGTGGGGTCGCAGCTTACTGATATTCGTAAGATAAGGCAAGCCGTGCGCGAAGCAGCGCAGACCTATGTTGAGCTTTTTGAGCTGGGTATTGGCCTGAAGTACCTCAATGTCGGCGGGGGTTTAGCAGTCGATTATGATGGCAGTAAAACCACCTTTACCGCCAGCGCTAACTATGGACTTCAGGAATATGCCAATACCGTGGTCTGGACTGTTCTAGAAAGTTGCAATGAGTATGAGGCTCCACACCCCATCATTGTGACAGAGTCAGGGCGAGCCCTTACGGCGCATCATGCCGTAGTGATCATGCCTGTGATTGACGCGCTGGGACCAACTCAGGCCCCCCTCGAGCTTCCTCCTCTAGCAGGCGACGTCCATAGTCTGGTCAAAGATCTGCAAGAGCTTGAAAATGACATCACGGTTAAAACCTACCGGGAGAGTTATAACGAAGCAGTTTCAGTGAAAGACACCATGCATAATCTCTTTGATCTGGGTTACCTGAGTTTACTCGAGCGCGCTCATATCGAAAATCTCTATAACCGCATTCTCTTAAAGGTCGCCAGAGTTGTTCAGGACGTGGACTATGTTCCCGAAGAGTTTGAAAATCTGCCCAAGCTGCTAGCCGACAAATATGTCTGCAATTTCAGCCTCTTTCAAAGCCTGCCCGATCACTGGGCCATTGGGCAACTCTTTCCCATTGTACCAATAGGTCGCTTGAACGAAGAGCCAAAGCGGCAGGCCACTCTGGTTGATGTCAGCTGTGACAGTGACGGGAAAATAACCAAGTTTATTGACCTGCGCGATGTCAAGGCAACGCTGCCCGTTCACGACTTAAGGGAAGGCGAGGCTTATCATCTGGGCATCTTTTTAACAGGCGCCTATCAAGATGTTTTAGGCAATGCCCATAACCTCTTTGGTCGCGTGAATGAAGCGCATATTCGTTTAACGGATAAGGGCTACAAGCTCGAGCTTTTTGTCCCAGGGCAAAAGGCCAGACGTGTGATTGAAAATATGGGCTATGAAACCTCAGATTTACATAAATGGCTACTCGAGACCATTGCCGAATCAGATATAAAACTGCCCAAAGGTCAACTCAAGGAATTTATCAAACTCTATGACGCCGAACTGGTTGGTTATACCTACCTTGAGCAGATGTAAGCCTTTGCCGTACAGCGATACCTTGCCAAGCTATTCACAAAGCGATACGTTTATAGGAGTGTCTGACTACTAAGCACCAGCCACTAAGCCCTATCTTGAAAGGACCTATGAACCGCTATCTGATGACCATTGGCCTCTTATGTATGAGCAATGTTTTTATGACCTTTGCCTGGTATGCCCATCTGAAAAATCTGGCAGCCAAACCCTGGCTTATTGCCGTACTGGCAAGCTGGGGTATTGCCTTTTTTGAATACTCACTTCAGGTTCCCGCCAACCGTATTGGTCATCAGGTCATGACGGTTGGACAACTTAAAATCTTGCAAGAGGTCATCACTTTAAGCGTTTTTGTACCTTTTGCGGTGTTTTATTTGAAGGAAAAACTAAGTCTTGACTATCTTTGGGCAGGCTTATGTCTGGCGGCGGCAGTCTTTTTCTTATTCCGCTCCAAACTTTTTGGCTAGCTAAAGGGCTCCTGCTAAGATGAATCTGGTGAATAGTCGTTTTATTGATGGGTGGCTCGAGCGCTTAGCAAAATTACCCTCTAAGCAGCAATATCTACTTATCGCCACATTAATCATTCTGTTGGGACTGATTGATTACCTGAGCGGACCAGAACTATCCAAATCTCTTTTCTATCTTTTACCCATAGGTCTTGCCGTCTGGTTAAAGGGTCGGAGACTGGGCATTTACTGTTCGATAGCCAGCGCCTTGATCCTACTGACTGCTGACCTTGCGAGTAATCATGTCTTTAGCTCAGCACTTATTCCTTTATGGAATATGCTGATTCGCTTAGGAGTTTTTCTGGTCGTTAGTTTCTTGCTTAGCGCCTTGCATCAAACACTTTTGCGGGAAAAGGCGCAGGCAAGTATAGACTTCTTGACCGGGGCAGTGAATACACGTAGTTTTCTAGAGACGCTCAACCAGGAAATTTTAAGAGCCAGGCGCTATCAACATCCTTTTACCCTGGCTTATTTCGACCTGGACAATTTTAAACAGGTCAATGACGAACACGGACACGCCAAAGGTGATGAAGTCTTGAGGCTGATCGTACAAACCTTAAAAGCACATTTGCGTGCGGTTGATACCATTGCTCGGCTAGGCGGCGATGAGTTTTCCGTTCTTTTACCTGAAACCAGTAGTGAAGCCGCTCAAACGGTGCTGGCAAAAATAAACGGCGAAATCTTAAGCGCAATGCGCCGTGAGAACTTACCTGTTACCTTAAGTGCAGGCGTTATCACTTACGAAAATGATTACCCCGATAGCAATGAGGTCATTAAAACCGCTGATAAACTGATGTACGAAGTTAAGCGCGGCAGCAAAAACGCCATGACCTTTGAAACTCATTCTCAAACTCAAGGAGACTAAGATGTCAAAAGGACCTATCAGTCAATTTATCAAGCACCATTATCGCCACTTCAACGCCGCTGCCCTGATCGACGCTGCCGAGGCCTATGAAAAACACCTGACTACGGGTGGCAGCATGATGATTACTTTGGCAGGTGCTATGAGCACCGCGGAACTTGGTCTTTCCCTTGCCGAAATGATTCGGCAGGATAAAGTGCAGATTATTAGCTGTACCGGGGCAAACCTCGAGGAAGACATTTTTAACCTGATTGCCCATGATTACTATGAGCGCATCCCCTACTACCGCGATCTGACCCCGGAGCAAGAGGGTGACCTTTTGGCTCGCCACATGAACCGTGTAACCGATACCTGCATACCCGAAGAGGAAGCCATGAGAAGGCTCGAGGGTGCCCTTATAGGTGAGTGGACCAAGGCCGATCAGGCCGGTGAAAGTTATTTTCCCCATGAGTTTCTTTATAAGGTCATAAACAGTGGCGCCTTAGAGCAGTATTATCAAATTGACCCGAAAAACTCCTGGATAGTCGCTGCTGCCGAAAAAAATCTGCCGATTATTGTCCCAGGCTGGGAAGACAGCACAACAGGAAATATGTTCGCGGGTCACTGCATTTCTAAAGACATAAAAAATGTCCATACGGTCAAAACTGGCATAGAGTACATGATGATGCTGGCTGACTGGTATACGCAGACAAGTGCCAAGAGTAGCATTGGCTTTTTCCAGATTGGTGGGGGCATTGCTGGTGACTTTCCGATCTGTGTGGTGCCTATGCTCCACCAGGACATGCAAAGACCCGACATACCGATGTGGGGTTACTTCTGCCAGATCAGCGACTCGACCACCAGTTATGGCAGCTACTCGGGTGCCGTCCCCAATGAAAAAATCACCTGGGGCAAACTGAACGTAGATACTCCCAAATTCATCATTGAAAGTGACGCAACCATTGTGGCACCGCTGATGTTTGCTTATATTTTGGGGCAGTAAGAATATTTTGAGGAGGAGAAAAATGTCATGGTGGCAAACTTTAGTTGTGGCTCTTACAACTTATACCATTACGAAAATAATTGACTCAATTCTTGGAATCATCAAAGAAAAGCGAGATTTTAAGAAATCTCGAAGGGAAAAAATTTTTACAGAGATAGAAGATTTAAAAAATGAAGTCGGTAGATATTATGAAACCGCAACTAGGTGGAGGCCATTCGATCAAAAATTGGATATCTATACTGAGCAATTTAGCAAGGAATTCGATTTAATCGGAAGATATAACAAATATCCTGAAATTGCGAAGTTCGCTCGGCAAGTTATTCATCATTGTAAGCTTGTTGCCCAAGATGAAAAAGAAAAGGCAAATGTTCCTGAAAGCAAAGAATTATTACACCAGAAATTCTCAGAATTCATAATTGCTTGTAACAAATTTGTTGATAATATAGCCTGATCAATAAAGTTTGTTGGTGCTAAACTCTAAGGGTGTATTTTTCAAATACATTTCAGCGAATAAGCGTCGAGGATTACCTCGAGGGTGAAATAGAAAGTGATATTCGCTATGAATATGTAGATGGTTTTGTCTACGCTATGGCAGGTAGCACACCCACCCACAAAATCATTGCAGGCAATATACAAACAGCTTTTAATATTGCCCTGCAAAATAACCCCTGTGTTGTCTACGCCAGCGATATGAAAGTTAGGGCAGATAGCGTCTTTTACTATCCAGATGTCATGGTGGTTTGTGACAACAATATGAGCTCTTACTTTCAGGAAAAACCCTGCGTTATTGTTGAAGTTTTAAGCGATTCTACCGCTCGCAAAGATTTGCATGAAAAGCGATTTGTTTATCAGGGTATAGCAAGCCTCGAGCTTTATCTGCTCGTTAACAGTAAGTTTCGGCAGGTTTTGGCCTTCTACCGCTCGAGTGAAGGCTGGCAGGAACGCAGCTTTACAACTGATGAACGCATCCCTATCCCCTGTGTTAATAGTAAACTTGGCTTTGCGCAAATTTATGCCAAGACTGAACTTGCCTTTTAACTATCAAGCTTTACTCACCCTGTCTGCTTAAAGAAGTGCATACTATAACCCATGAATCAGCTTTTGGTCAGTTTGCTTACAGGAAGTCTGGGCGCTGGCTATTTCATCTATGGCAAAAAGCGCAGTAGCGCACTTTATATCTGACTTTCCGCCCCCCCTCTGAATAAATTAGGAATAAAGCTGTTGATAGGGGGGTCCTAGT
>JAGQHN010000150.1 GCA_020431825.1 Trueperaceae bacterium
AAAGAAGTCCAACCATCTTCACCTAAAGCCCTGACTCGCCACTCATAACTGGTATCTGGGCAAAGACTATTATCTGGAATCACAAAACTGGTACTGATAACCGGGCCTGTATAAACCCCTTCGTTACTTACCCTATTTTCGATATAAAACTCATACGCATGTGCCTCGTTAACGGCAGTAATTCTTAAGGTAGGTGTTAACTGATTAACGTTCCCTTCTGGTCCAATTTGTGAAGGAACAGGAATATCTGAGGTAGGTCTAACCCTATCTCTAAAGGAAAAGAGCCGACTGTATTTGGCAAGGAGTCGTGGTTTGCCAATGAGCTGGTCATAACTAAAATAGGCACCTGTCGTAATAAAGAAAACAATCAGGATGAGTAGAATGCGTCCTGATACTTTGGATAGCTGTTTATTAGGTCTGGCTTTATAAGTTTGTTCTTTTGCACCTGGTATAAGGCTAAGATCAACATGCTTCTGCTTTAAGGACTGAACTAGCAGTTCCCAAACTTCATCTAAAGGATCAAGAGGTACGAGCGGTTCAATCGTGACTTGTTGCGTATCAAGTGATGTTTTTACATATGAATACTTGCTGTCAAAAGAGTCATCAACATATTCCAGAATGTCACTGATACTTACGGGTTGTTTCGTTAGACTTCGTAATGCCCGAATGATTAAACCCAGCATAAGCAGTGAGGGTTTTCTGCCCTGATTATCAGTGGTCAAGGGTGCTTGATTGCTCTTTAAATACCTTAAATAGCGCTCGGAAACAGTTTGCTCATCTTCAAGCAGATTGTCGGCGATGGCATCAGCTAACTGCGTAATGCTCAGTTTATGCCTGCTCAAAAACTCATGTAGGGTCAGCCTTAACATGTCTCTACTCCCACGGGCTAAGGCCGCAAGTTCTCCTTCCTAAACGGAAATTCTGAGGAATGCGCAGTTAAAAGAAGGGGAGCGTAAGAAGAAGGAACACTCAGTTCCTTAGTCTTGCTGTTTTCTATGACAGTAGCTTGAAAAAAACATGAACAACAGGTTCCTTACCGAGCTATACCTAAGTCGGCTAAAGTTCATCTGCGTTACCCCCATCCCTTGGTTGAACTACCCAAACAACGACTTTTATAGGCATGGACGTATCACCAGAGTGAACAAAAAAGGAGGCCTGGATATGAAATATTTCACTCATTGTTTCTCAGATAAGCAGGATTTAGACAATGACTGAGCAGCATCTTAAACCCATTATTGAACAGGCAACAGAATTACTCGAGCTGGTCTTTGATGAGGCTATGCGCCGTGCCAGTTCTCGTCATCAATTGCCTGATTCTAAACCCTCCAAAGACTCCTTGTGGGTAGAAGGTGCTGAAGCTGTAGACATTATGGGAGCAGGCTATACGCTTACCCGACTAAAACAACTCGGTCATGAAGGCAAGCTCATTATGGACCGCAAAGACCCTGATAAACCAAATAGTCCCTACATCTTCTTACGAGCGTCTCTTCATGACTACTGCGAAAAGCGCATCTTTGAACTTGACCAACAAAATGACCTTAGAAACGAACCGTTCAAACGAAAAAGAAGGGCTTGATATGTTTCCTGTAAAAGACTTAAAAGCGAGTATCGATTTTCGCACGCTGGTTCAAGAAACGCATTCGCTAACAAAGGGTTCCAAAATAGCTTGTCTATGGCATCAAGATACGCATCCCTCTTTACACATTTATCAGGATGGCTATTACTGCTTTGTTTGTGGTGTCTCAGGTGATGCTGTCGATTGGTTACAGCATCTTTATAAGTTAAGTTTTCAGGAAGCCTGTCAACGTCTGGAAGTATTTAGTGGTCACTGCCCAACCCCTGCTTTGGTAAAGCCATCTTTTCCAGCAACCACCAAAGAACCAGACTTTCAGCCTCTTCCTGAAAACATTGTTGAAACGCATTTAAACCGAGCCAGACAACTCCAGGCTGTGCCTAAGGTTTTAAAAGGTCATGGTTTTAGTTTTAGTGATTGTAAACGGCTTTCCTTTGCTGCTGAAAATGACGATGCCATTATTCCCATTTATAACCCAGCAGGAGAGATGGTTGCCCTAAAGTGTCGCTACCTTACTCCCCAACCTTATAGATACAGTTACCTAACGGTAGGCTGCGGTAACCCTGCCTGGTGCTCAAACAATCTAGAAAACTCCAAGCTCATTTTGATTGTTGAGGGAGAGCTCAATGCCATGATGTGCTGGCTGGTACTCAAGAGTCAGCAAGTTGGGGTCGTGGGTGTGGCAGGCGTTAATGCCAGTTTCCCTACTCAGGTTGTAAATAAGAAACCTGTCTATCTTTATGCTGATGGTGACAAAGCAGGTCAAGCTGCCTTAAGTCGCTGGGCCAATGCTGCCTACAGCGCCGGTGCCACCAAAGTCTATGCTTTTGAGCCCTGGCCAATGGACGCCTGTGATCTGGTTGTAAGGTTGGGTAAACGGTCTTTAAGAGACAAACTGCTGTGGGGTAAAAAACACTTTTATTCTCACCTAATTGATGCAATAGACTCAACTGATGCACAAGGCGCTGCATCAAAAGGTTTGCCATCACTAAAGGCCAAACCCCATTTGATGCAGTCTTGCACCCCTATCAAGACCCCAAAGCTTATTTCCACAGAAAAACCAGAGAATAAAACCTTACTCAGTACCTTTCGCCATGATGCCTCTTAAGCAAGTTGATCTTTCTAAAAAGCTCTTACCTCTGAGCTGGTGTGTAGAAGGTTTGATACTACGTGGCTATATCAATACCATTGCCAGTTTACCTGGAGAAGGAAAAACAGCCTTACTTACAGGACTTGCCTGGCAGATGAGCCGACCGGAGGGTGAGTTCCTGGGACGAGCAGTTCAAGCAGGGGTTAGCATCTATGTCGATTTTGATGCACCAGGCGAAGGTCGCACGGTGCGGTACTGGTTAGCCAAACATAAACAGGCGTTTCCTGATGGGGATGAAACCAAGATCATTATCCTCGAGCCAGATACCGAGACCTATAGTTTGGCAGAAACCGAACTTATCGAACTCACTGACTTGGCTAAAAGTACCAGAGCTAAGCTGATCTTAATAGATGCTTTTAGTTCAGCCTTTCCCCATATTGACCCAAACAAACTGGTACAAGTTCAAAGCCCCCTCTGGTATTTAAGAAAGCTGGCTCATGAAACCGAGGCAGCTGTTGTGCTTATTGACCATTTACCCAAACCAGTCTCAGGTGAACGGGTGGGTGCCAGAGGCATAATGGGTTCAATTGCCAAGTCAGCTCAGGCTCGCTCTGTACATATTCTTTCTCGCATAAAGACAGCTAATAAAAACGAAACTTTACTCCGCTGGGATACCAGCAAAATGAGCTATAGCGCTCGCCCTGAACCCTTTGCTGTTAGCCTCGAGTTTTCCCAAAACAAGGTTAGTATCAATTCAGTTCCCTTACCTGAAGGTCAGGGTGAAACCCGTACAGAAAGAGCTATAAGAGCCTTACAGGATTATTTAGAAGCAAGGCGCGGCGAGTCCATACCCCATCAACTTTTACTTGACATCGCTATGGAAGAAGGCAATCTGCGTAGACGGGCAGCCTCAGAAGCTTTGCGTCAGGTTAAACACCAGTATGGCGACGAACTCGAGACCCTTGTTTTGCCAGGACGAGGTAAACCACAGGGATACTGCTTAAAACCCCTAGATAGGACTGCATCACTGCATCAAATAGCTGAAACACCTTCAGAGACGGAAAATCATTTGTTGCATGACCCCCTGCATCAATCCTCCTTTACTGCACCAAAAGAAGGTGAGACTTAGGCCGTGCTTCGTCCACGTAAAAAGCCTAACCTCCTGAATTATCTTCGCATTAAAGATTTTGCTGCTTCAGCAGGCGTGACTGAACGTGCCGTTCAAGCCTGGCTATCCAAACCCAAACTTGACCCTGAAGTGATTGCTGATGTCGAGCAGCACCTGGGTCAAAGCCTGCCTGACCCTGCCAAACCTGAGTTTGAACCTTTCTTAAGAAAGCTAAGCCAAAGCCATCCACAGCTCTTTCGCCGCTTAAAAAGCAACCGTACCAAATGTTTAAGCTATGGCATTGTCTACAGTGGCAGAGCCTATATCAGCTTGCAAGGTGCTGAACGGTTTTTAACGCAACGCCAATTACCCAGAGTTGCCCAACGATCTAAAGATGGCCTTACGGTTGAAGCTGCTCTGGATATTTTGCCTTACAGCAAATGGAAACTCTATAAAGCTATTTTCTCAGGTCAAATAAAAGCCGTTATTCACTCGCAAACCATTTATCTGGATAGACAAAGCGTTAAGCAGTTTAAGCTCGAGCAACAAAGCCTTCTTCCCTTACCTGGCTGGGTACTCATTCGTGACGCCGCCAAAACGACAGGTAGAAGCTACACGTCACTCAAAGCCTGGCTTGACCATCATCAAAAACCTACTCGTATCTTTATGCACCCCCGGTTACACCGACCCTGCAGATATATGAAACAAACTGACCTGAATCACTACCAAAGCTTAAGTCAAGAAACAGCCAAACATATTCCCAAACGCTTTCGTTAAACTGAGAGTTAGTGGAAGTATCAAAACCTAACAACCGAATTGGGCTTATTGATAGTTTAAGGGGCTTTGCCCTTCTGGGCGTACTGATTGCCAATACCCTTGCTTTTGCTCATAAAGAAAAGCTCTTGCCTAATCTAGCAGACCTAAGCTCGAGCCCAGACTTAAGAAGCTTTGTTTATTTCTTTGTAGAAGGCTCCTTTTACCCCCTCTTTACTTTCCTCTTTGGTTATGGACTGGCGATGCAATTAGCTAAAGCTGAAGACTTGCCTTACCTCAGGCTACGCCTGACTATTCTTTTTGTTTTCGGTCTACTTCACGGAATCTTTCTTTTCTCAGGAGATATTTTGCATGCTTATGCCTTACTTGGCTTAGCTAGTTTGCCTTTTTATAGGCACCTGATAAACAGCAAACACAAAGTTAGGTTTTTTTCTATTCTTCTGATTCTTTCCGTACTGATCTTCTGGGGAGTTTTTGAACTTGAGGCTAACCTGGATGCCTCGAGCTTTGAACTAACTGACTACGGCAATACCAGTTACTGGAGCATCACCCAGCAAAGATTTTCTGATTTTTTGGCAGCCCTAATAACCTTACCGATCTTTTCCCCACAGCTTTTGTTTTTCTTAGGTTTAGGTATGGTTTTTCAGTCACGCAACGTACTGGAAGAAGCAAGTCATCACCGACGATTCTGGCAAACCCTGTTCTTGATCTGTACCTTATTCAGCCTAACGTTACTGGGTGTGTTCTATCTAAATCCCGAATTACTGACAAGGAGTTTAGCTCAAAGTATCGAACTTACCCTGTTTAGCCCTGCCCTGGGATTTGCTTATTTTTCAGGTATGGTCTTGCTTTACCCGTATCTAAACCATCTTTTAAAACCTCTAGCTGCGGTAGGGAAGCTGTCGTTAAGTAACTACCTGACACAGTCGCTCGTTATGACAACGCTGTTTAATGGTTATGGATTGGGCTGGTTTGATAGGTTTTCGCTAGGCTCGAGCTTAAGTATTGCCCTAATTTTATTTATCTTACAAATCATCTTAAGCAATCTCTGGCTTAGGTATTTTCGTTATGGTCCTGTTGAGTGGCTGTGGCGAAGTTTGAGCTACAAACAACGACTCTCGCTTAGACGGCAAAGGTAGGCTGAATATTTTAAAAAAGTTATTCCATTGATGCTTTAGCTAGATTCAGTAAAAACCTTAGAACTATAAAACGATGTGCTCGAGGTAAGGCGATAGGAAATAGTCATTTAAGAACTATCAAAACGCCAACTTCCTCCCAGCCATGTTAGCCGCACAAGCTGCAATCAAATCATCAAGTTCGCGAAGGCTGCTCACTTTTATTCCCGAATCAGGCATAGCCTCCGACTTGACCTTAAGCGCTTTAAACTTATCGAGCGCTTCTTCATAATGCTCTTCAACAAAAGCCAGATAAGCACTGCTAAGCTTCATCGGCTCATACCGAGGTTCTGCTGCTACAACACTGTCATAATGAAGTCTTGCCTTTTCCCTGTCTTTTAAATGATAAGCGTAATACGCCATGGCATAGCTATGCGCCATAAGCCACTGAGTTTTGGGCAAACCTTGAGCAAGCTCGAGCATATCTGCAATAGTACTTGCCATAGTTTCCTGATCTTCTCGGTCACTGGCCTGGGCATAGTGTAATTGCTGATAGCCCAATTGATGATATCGGGTTAACGACTTACTCAGATGTTCAAGCTCTGCTAATTCCCAGTCTCTGGGTAAGTCATGGCTGTAAAACTGCCTTTGTAATAAGCTCAAGAATTTATAACGCATGATCCCCTGCTCGCCCTTTAACAGCTCTAAGAGGACAAAGCTATCACTATCAAAGCTACCTTGTTCTAATCCCTTAAAAGGAACAAAGAAATAAAGGCTCAAAATAAAAGCAAAAAAGGCTATTGCTGTAAGGACAAGATGAACATAAAGCTCAGCAGCACTTAACTGTGCTAACTGCCGGGTACTTTCAATCGAGATAAAGAAAATATTCTGATCAAAATGATGACCCAACAAACGATGGTGTACTACAAACGCAATCACACCAGCAAAAAGAGTAAGGGCTGGACCCGCTAAAACCGCTAGGAAGTGCTTTTTAGCAAAGCCTTCTAACTGCTTAAAAGGGTAGTCAAAGTAGGCACGGCCCCCAAAGATAGGTGCACTGAGATTAAATCCTAGCTTGATTCCATTAGGGGTGAATAGAAGTATAAAGGGACCAGCCTGTAAACTGTTGACCTTGTACCCTAAGCCTTTCGCCATCAAGATGTGACCAAGTTCGTGAATAAAAATAACTAACCAGTAACTAGGCAGAAGCAAAATGGTTGCTAAGAATGTCTGATCTCTTTCTCCTAAAGCAGAAAGGTAAGCCCCAAAGGGAACCAGATTGATACCAAACACGCCTCCCAGAAAAAAGCTAACAAAGAGCAGAACAAACCATATAATGTGTGGTCCGTCAAATCGCTTGAGTTTTGGCTTCTGATACTGAAAAAGTTTTCTGGACGCTAAAGAAGGCTCGGTAGATAAGTTAAGGGCTGCCTCTGACATATAAGGGCATTATAGAGAGGTCGATCCCCTTACCATGGGGTTTTTCTAATTTTCAGCATACATGCCAAAAAGAATGGAAATCCTCGAAATTAACAAGTGCCTGTGTAAACACACTTGCATGCTTGCATAATCTGTGCTACCTTTTATCTTCGTGATCAGGAACAGCCGATTTTTAAGTTTATATTCGAGCTTTGAGACTCGAGGGTTCCTTATTGCAAGGTTGATGTAGTTGTCTGTTACTTAAAGCTTGTTCTTAGAGAACCTCGAGTATAGCGAGGTTCTTTTTTTATGCTCCTGTAGCCCAACGGCAGAGGCAACTGGCTTAAGCCCAGTTAAGTGTGGGTTCGACTCCCTCCAGGAGCACCAATGAGCGGTTGGTGTAAGTGGTAGGCACGGTGGTCTGAAGAACCACAGGTTGAGGTTCGACGCCTCAACCGCTCACCAATAAAGAAAGGAGTAAGAAAACATATAAGCGAGGAGAGTAGACGAATGTCGGTTTGTCGCGCATGCTTGCTAAGCATGTCTGTTTAACAGCAGCCAGGGTTCGATTCCCTAACTCCCCGCCATAGTATTCAGGTTTAATAGGTAGGCTTGGCCTGATGTAAAAGTCTTAGAGGTTCGAAACCTACCTCTTTCGCTAGATTGCATTCCTGTGGGTGCGCCCGAGTTGGAGAGCGGGGCTTGACTGTAAATCAAGTGCTTTTGCTGAGTGAGTTCGAATCTCACCACTCACACCAAAAATACCCTAGAGAATCAAACTTGTGGGGTAGGTTATATCAAGATAAATATTATTGGGGATTTTTTGAGTATAGCTTGTCTGCAATAGCTAACTTTTGCCAGTGGAAGTCGTTTCAAAAGGGATTTTTAGCCTAGCTTAATCCACTCTATGGTCATCACAGGATAGCCTTTTGGATTAACTTGATAGAATCCTCCCTTATTTCTTGTCACAAGATGCTGTGACAAGCCCCCTTCATACTCTTTTTAGACGTTCGCGTCTTAGCAAGATGGCCAAAACAAAACTTGCTTTTCTCCTTAGGCGCCCGGAGAAAGAAAGAGAAAAGCATGAAGGTAATTGTCTTAACACTTGTCGCTCTGAGTTTCTTAACGGGTATTCCGATCCTGACTGCAAGTATGGTAAAAGAGCCCATCTATCTTAGTGATGGTGGTGATTATGATTCCGGGGGAGGTTAAGCCTGGTAACGAAGCAAAATAAGCTCAGCAAGCTCCTTTTCATTCAGATGCAGTAGTGCATCTGAATTTTCTTTGGGCACTTCAAGGCTTTGCAGGATAAGTCTATCCTCATAGAGGATCTGCCTTTTTTTGTTAAGGCAAAACCCCAATAACTGCGATGAGAACTCAGGCTCGAGCTTATGACTGGTAATGAGCTTAACAAAGAGACCAAGAAAGCCAGATGCAAGCGCAACTTCTTTGCAGAAGTTTAGTGCGTATAAGTATTGCCTGAACGCCCCTGAGTAGTTAGCTTTAGCAAGAAATATATCGCCAAGACAGGTTTCCAGGGCAAGTTCCGAGCGAAATAAGCCCCGCTGTTTTGCTGCTAGTAGACTGGTCTGGCATAGCTCCAGGGCTTCTTCTCGTTCACCAAGTGCAATCAGGCAACGAATGAGTTTAGGCTTGACCTGAAAGACTAGATTCTCAAGGTTTTGGCTTTCTGCTTTTGCACCCAGTAATTCAAAGACTATTTTTGCTTCAAGTGCTTTGTGATTAAGAAAAAGAAACCACCCCTTTAGATAATCTTTTCGCAGGCTCGAGCAGTTAGTAGCGCTAGCTAAATAAGCATATGCCTCTTGCAGGTTTCCCTGATTAAGACAACTGACCGCTAAATTAAGGAGGGCACTGCAACGTTCATTGTCACTTTTAGCAAGGTCAAGTACCTGTTCAAAGGATGCTTTGGCGCCCTCAAAGTCTGTTCGTAAATCAGCAACCGCGCCAAGAGCATTGAGCGCCAGACATTTTTCAGCTGAGTTATCTGCAAAATCTAAAGCCATTTGGGCAAACGGTTCTACCTCACTGTAGTGACCAGCTCTAAGCTTAAGCCAGGATATGGCTAAAAGGGAGGGAGGCTTTTGTGGAAAGCGCTGGTATAGCTTCTCGGCAAGACGTAGACAAAGGTTCAGGCTGGGGCTCTCGTCAGCCAAGAATCTGAGAAAAGGGGCATAGCTAAGCAGCTCCTGTGCAGCTTCCGTTAACAGGTAGGTCCAGGCTTTTTCGAGGTTTGCCAGATCTTTTTGAAGCTTTTCTCGCGATTCTTTGGTGCTAAGTAGGGACAAATAATACTTGGCGTGATCCAACCCTAGAGAGCTGGGTGCAGACTCGAGAAAAACACTTATAAGAGGATGAAAATCGTACCTTTGGCTAGCAGGGTTAAAGCTGAGCAAACTGCTTTCAACCAGAGTCCGTAGTTGCGTTTCAGGTGAGTGCATGATTTTACTTAGTGCCTCAAAATCAAAACCACCCCTAAACACACTCAGGTTTAAAAAGAGGGTTTTAGCATCCTCGTTAAGCAGTGCGATAGACTCTTGAATAAGGGCGTGCAGCGAAACGTGTTGATCACGTAATAAATCCAGACCCTGTCTTAATCGCTTTAGAATCGTTGCTTCGGGTAAAACTTTGAACCAGGGAACGCTTAATTTTAGGGCCAGAGGTAAGTAGCCTAAAAGCTTACTAAGCCCTTCTTTCGTTTCTAGCGCAGGGGCGAAAATGCCTGAGCGTTTAAATTCTTGGTCCAGTAAGGCCAATGCCGCTTCTGGTGATAACGGCGTTAGCTCATAAACGTTGCGAAAAGAATTGAGCTTGCTGCGTGAACTGGCCAGAATATGTAAATTGGGGCAGGCGTTTAGGAAGTCTTGCCAAAAGGGTTCAAACTGACTCAGATGCTCGAGGTTATCGAGCAGAAGTAAGACCTTTCGCTGGGCAAAGTAATGAAAGAGTAATTCCTGTGAGGCAAAAGAGACACGCAGAGACTGAGAAAAGAAATGAAGTAAATCTGCTAAGGTTGCGGTTTTTTCTAGGGTACCAAGACGCAAAAAAGAACAGTCAAAGAAGCGCTTCAAATGTCCCTCTAAATGCTCTAAAAGCGTGGTTTTACCTACACCCGCCAGGCCATGAATTAAAACCTGATGTTCCTGTAAAACGAGATTGACCAGAGTCGTGGTCTCAGTCTGGCGGCCTACCAAAGGCTCAAACAGGGGTTCTGCCAGTTCCTGTCTAAGCCGGGCAAGCTGCACTTCAAAGCCATTTTGACCTGAGGTACTTACAATAAGCGAAAGGCGACTAAGTTCCTGGGCGCTAAAGGGATAAACCTCTTGAGGAAGGTCAATCAGGCGTTTTAGGAGGGCGGGGATGGGCGCTAACTGTTTGCTGTTCAAGTAAGATTCCAGCTTGTTTAATGCTGCATCTACAAAGAGGGCCTGATACCTTTCGCGGTTAAGGTTAAGCCAGTCCTCGAGTTCTTCACCGATGTGCCAGCGTTTGTTGGCTTCAACCCCCGCCATAAAAGTACCCTTATAGAGCGCTAGCACGCTGTCTAAGTTGCCCAGCTGATAGGCACTTTCCAACTCGAGTACATCGGCATTCAGAGTGCTGATTAAACTGGCATCACGCTTGGCAATGGCAATACCCTGATTAGCCAGACGGCTCAGGCAATCCGAAAGGCTTTTCACCCGCTTGGTGTTATCGATTTGGTGGGGCCAGAAAAGTTCTGCAATCCTGGCTCTGGGAACCGAAGCCTGAAGCGTTAGATAAGCCAGGATGAAAAGAGGTTGCTCAGAACGAAAGTCTGACCCTTCAAGTCTTAGACCTCCAAAAGTGAGGAGTCGCATAAACAAACTATAACGCTATGCTTCAAAGTCACTGGAAACTCACTGGAATAGTGTTTGCTACAAAAAGCTCGAGGTTGTCAGATGCAAAGCAAAAACCACAACGCTAATTTGAAAGCAGTAGCTTGTGGTTTGCTTTTTTTAGGTATTCGCTTCAGGTATAAAAGATTGTTACTTAGTGGTGTGACAAGCATTTTAGAGACTGGAGGTATGAATCTTTCCCCCAGTCTAAGCTATGTACTTGCCTGCCCCAAACGCTACCATTTAGAAAAAGTGCAAAAGCAAAAAACCCCGGCCCCCTTTGCCAGCGCAACACTTGGCAATCTGGTTCATAAGCGCATTGCTTATAGCCTGAGAACAGGCAACAAAGCCTCTCTTGACCCCTTTGACTTGCCAAGACGCTTGCTCTTACAAGAGTATGAAGATCTTAGTGATCTCTGCCAGAGAGCAGAAGACTCACTTAGCTATTTCAATGACAAAGTCCTTTCTTATCTTGCCCAGTTCAAACTTCATTCTGTTGAGTACCGACTGACCACTTCCCTAAAACTTGACCAGGATACCTACAACTTAAGCGGGGTTATTGACTGCATGATTCAAACGCCAAAAGGACTGCATATTCTTGACTGGAAAACCAGCAGTGTAAAAAGCAGTGACGCTCAACTCAAGTTCTATCTGGTACTGGCTTATCTCGAGTGGCGTGAAAGGGAACTTAGTGCTGAAGCGGTTAGTTTAAGTACGGGGGAAAGCCAAATGCTAACGTTCTCTCCTGAGCTGAAAGACTGGTTTAAGGACTATCTTAGAGACATGGTCAGTGCTTTAGCAGAGTGTGAGCGTAAAATGCCTAAACCTGGGAGTCACTGCAAGTACTGTCCGTTTGCTCATGCGTGTGAGCTTAGTGAAGCACCTGAGCGAGTTTTGTTGGATATGTGGACTGGGGAGGTAAGTTACCTTGGGTAAGCGAGAAAAAGATAATTCGGTTTTAAGTCTCATTGAGTTTATTGAGTACTTAAGAGAGCACCCGCAAGAGCACAAAGTAAGTGCTTTAGCAGAGCATTTTGGCGTAAAGCGTAACCAGATATACCGCTGGGA
>JAGQHN010000151.1 GCA_020431825.1 Trueperaceae bacterium
CGCCTTTTATTTCGCAGAGGATTTAATGTATTACCCTTAACTAAGCCTTCTCATCACAAGCAGTGGTCAACTGAGCAGTTTTTGGTCTGGTAACTGAGCAGTTTTTAGCAGCATGCTGAATCTATCAAAAAACAAGCTGACTAAACATCGGCATAAGGAGGTTCAGTATGAAACAGGCGATCGTAATTGGTGCAAGTATGGGTGGGCTTTTAGCCGCCAGGGTTTTAACAGATCATTTTGACAAGGTCACGATTATTGAACGTGACAGCTTGCCACAAGCTGCCGAAAACCGCAAAGGTGTACCGCAGGGTCGCCATGCCCACGGCTTACTGGCAGCAGGTGCCAATGCCTTAGGACAGCTTTTCCCAGGTTTTAAGGATGATCTGGTGGCAGGTGGTGCATTGCCAGGGGATCCTTCAAGGGAAATGGGCTGGTATCAGTTTGGTGGTTATAAAGCCAGGTCTGAGAGTGGGATTGAAGGGATATTTTTAAGCCGACCGCTTATCGAAGGAACGGTAAGAGCAAGGGTAAAAGCCCTGAAAAATATCAGCTTTATGGATAACACTGAGGTCGAGGAGCTCGAGTACCAGCAAAACCGCATATCGGGTATTCAGCTAATTCACAAGGCAAGCTCGCTCAAGGAAACCCTTAAGGCTGATCTGGTCGTAGATGCCAGCGGTCGCGGCTCGCAAACACCAAAATACCTGGAGCAAATGGGTTTTATGCGCCCGACCGAATCAAGCGTCAAAATCAATCTGACCTATACCACTCGAGTCTATGAACGAAACAGTTCTGATGTGAACGGGCTTAAAGGACTTATCATTGCTGGACAAGCACCCAAAAACAAATGTGCGGGCGTGGCCTTGGCAATAGAAAATGACCGCTGGATTATCACACTGGCAGGTGCTCTGGGAGAAGCAGCCGAAGCTACTGAGCCAGGCTTTTTAGACTTTGCTCGTAAATTACCTGCACCTGAAATCTACAACATTATCAACAAGGCAAAACCTCTGAGCGACTTTGTTGTTCACAAATTTCCTGCAAGTCAGCGCCGTCATTATGAAAAACTGACTGACTTTCCAGAAGGTCTGCTGGTCTTTGGTGATGCCATATGTAGCTTTAATCCTATCTTTGGACAGGGTATGAGTGTCGCTGCCTTAGAAGCTCTGGAGCTGAAAAAAGTTCTGACTGAGACTAAAAGCTTAGACGGCCTCTGGAAACGTTTTTTCAAACGGGCAGCCAAAGTGGTCGATATTCCCTGGACGATTGCCGTTGGCGAAGACCTACGTTACCCAGAAGTTGAGGCTAAGCGCAGCCCTGCTGTCAACTTTATTAACTGGTATGTGGGCAAGGTGCATCAGGCTGCCCAGAAGGATGCCATCGTCGCAAATGCCTTTCACCAAGTGTCCAATCTACTTAAGCCACCTCCCAGTCTCTTTGCTCCTCGCCTAATGACTAGAATCATTCAGACGAATCGCCAACGCTCAGCTAAGCCATCCCAACCCAGCGAAGCTTTTGGCGATTAGCAGGTTTAGCTATGACCAATGTCGGGCTTGTTAAGCAGTTTCTGGATGAACTGGTCAACCATAAGAAGTTGTCTGCGATTGAAACCTTTGTAGCAAAAGACATGCTCGAGCATGAAAAGTTTCCAGACGGTATACCCAGTACTCGAACTGGCCTCATAGAACTCTTTGAGATTTTGCACCGAGCCTTTCCAGATTTATGCGTGGTTATCGAAGATACGGTCATTGAAGGAAATAAGGTTGTTGCCAGACAAACCTGGACAGGAACCCATCAAGCAGATTTCTTTGGCAAGGTTGCATCGGGTAAAGCCATCAAATTTAGCTCTATCGACATTATCAGAATTGAAAACAGCAAAATCACTGAGCACTGGGGTGAGTCTAACTGGCTCCGGCTTTTAGAACAACTTAAAACCCCTTAGGTGGAATAAAGCATGACGAATTTTGAAATTATACAGGCTATTTATCAGCGTTTTGGACAGGGTGATATTCCTGGAGTTATCGCACTCCTAGACCCTAACATCGACTGGGTCTGGTACGGCCCCGAAGCCATTCCCTGGGCAGGTATGCACAAAGGTACTGACGCCATGATGAAGTTCTTCATGGCTATTGGGCAAAACGTAAGTGTGGAAGCTTATGAACCCCGCGAATTTTTGCCCGGAGAAAACGGAATTGTCACGGTTTTAGGCTGGCAGCGAGTGCGGGTAAATGCCACAGGTAAAGCCTGGGAAACAAACTGGGCGCATATCTGGACGATTAAAAATGGCCTAATCACAAGAGCCAGAGAGTATTACGACACGGTGCCTGTGCTCGAGGCGTTTCAAGGCTAAAAATGAGCAGGTTTTGGTCTGCTCATTGAACAGTAAAAAGCTGCAAACTTAAGCCACCAAATAAAACAAAAGGAGTAAGCCCATGTCAAATCAATCAAGGCAAGCAGCGATTATCGATAAAAAAAAGGTCGCCAGTTAAGTGTTCTTGGCACACAGTCAATGTGATGCTTGGCAAACAAGAAACTCAAGGGGACAGTTTTATGTTTGAAACTATCTCATCTGCTGGTATGGCTGTACCACCCCATAAACATGAAAACGAAGATGAGTATGGTTATGTTATCGAAGGTACGTTTGAAGTGTATCTTGATGGACAAACCTTCAAGGCTACAAATGGCGCCGTGATCTATTGTCCGAGACATTCGTGGCATGGTTTTCGCAATATAGGTTCAACAACAGCAAAAATGGTTTGGATTTCTACACCCGGCGCTAGTGTAGAACAATTTTTTGAAGATTTAGCGGCCTTACCCAGTGACGTTCCACCCGACATGGAAAAAATCATAGCTATTTTTGGAAAATATCAGATGGAAGTGTTGCCCCCTCCAGGTATGAAAATTCATAGAGATATTTACGTCTAGCTTGAGCTGGTTACCAGGTATAGCAAAATACTTTATGCGAAAGCTGCTCGAGTAATTTGTTTTTTTTCTTAGCATCCGCTATTTGGCATAAATGGTTTACCCAGCAAGAACCCATAGTCGTAAAGCAATTTTTTCCCTTTAGCGATAAGTATGTATTTACGTCAGGAGAGAGCAAACAGGCTATTTCCTCTGATTCGTCAGTAACTGACAAATTCAGAATCAGGGGTCTAGAAAAGGTGATTGGTATGTTGAAGAAACTAGGTTTAGGACTCATTTTCATTATCTTTAGTCTGGCATTTGCCCAAAGCAGTGAGTATCAGTGCATGACTGCCTTTGAAGCCACGATTCATGAAGGGCCCTCGGCTGGTACAACCTTAATAGGTAAACTGGGCTTTGCCGTTGATGACGCTGGAATGCTAAGTGGCATGCTTTATAACGATGAAGGCTCAATTGTGGCTAATGGTGCGCTTGAAGTAGCTGATAATCAGCTTCCAGTAATGGGTCAGGTAAATGGCTTAGCTGTCAACCTGGCGATACCTCTGGGCGGCGAAAACTATGTCTTTGGTGTTGGTACATCAACCATGAGTTTGGCAGATTGCCAGGGTATCTACCAGGGTGTTATGGGTGGCCCAGCCGTTGGGCCAGCCTCTGGCGATCAAGGCGACTGGGTAAGCAAAGTCTGTGCTTCTGTTGAAATTAATGGCAAGGTATACAGGGTCTGTGTAACGCTCGAGTAAGTTCGAGGTTACCGCAAACTTATCGTGCAACCAAATACAAGAGGGTAAAACTGCCCTCTTGTATTACTTTGACACCATTTAGACTTTGGGTATTATCAGGTATAAGTCCATAACTACTGAGTGCAAGGTGTTTAGATTTGCAAAATCGAAAACCTTCAACCAATAAAACCACCCATTCTCAATTGAAAGGAATACCTTATGAAACGCTTTAAAGCGCTAAGTCTCTTTATCCTAATTCTTGCTAGTATCGCCACAGCTCAAGAGGTCAACAACGACATTTTTTCTGAAGTCGAACCCCTAATTCAGTCAGAGAGTATAAAAAGTCCACTGGATGCTACCCCAGATAGCACAGGGGAAAACGTTTACTTTATTGCTACAGGTGAAAATGGCCCTGGTGTATTTCAGGTTGCCATGCAAGGTGGTAGCGCCATAGAAATCAAAACAGGCACCCCCTTTGAAAAGCTCGAGGGCTTAGCCATAAGCTCAGATGATAAGTGGCTTTTTGTGGCAGATAGTCAGGCGCAAGGTGGCGCTATCTTTAAACTCTCGCTTATGGACAAGAGCGTGAGTGTTTTAACAGGTACAGCAGGAACAGCTCCAAAAGGGCTCGAGGATGTTGGGGAACACCTGTATTTCACTAGTCTTGATGGTAATCAGCCTGCAGTTTTTAGACTCTCGGTAAATGGGGGTGAAAGAATTACCCTGGCAAAAGGACAACCCTTTGCCAACCTCAGTTCTATTACTGCAAATGAAATGGGCGTAGTGTATGTGAGTGACAGAGGTTCTGGAGACTCTAACGGTGTCATCTACCGCATTGATGATGGTGCGGTTACAGCCATTGCCCAAAATCTTAGACTTGGTAATCCGGCTGGTATAGCTCTGACTGCTGATGCTTCGGTCTTAGCGGTATCTTCGTTATCAGAAGATGGGCATGCTCAGGTGGTACTGATAGACACAGCAAGTCTGGAAACCATGCTTTTTAACCACGTCATTGGTGAAAATGTCAGCGCCGGCGGCTTGCACCGCTCTCATAATAGCGATGATGTGGTTTTTGCCTGGGCAGATTATGCTGGCGATCAAGTTTATAAGGTTAAACCCCCTAAGGTACAACCCACAGGATTTTAATATTTTGTGATTTCCTGGAGCTCTTATACTAAACGATGTCCTTTTTCTTTTTTATCAGTCTCTCAAGATAGAAATAGCTATGAATAAAGTAGACGTCTTGCGAAAGTATCAAGTGAGCACCATAAGACCAATAACCATCGCTATTCAACTAGCCTTTTGTAAGAGGCCTGATCTATTTACCAGCCAACAATTGCGATCTTGATGTTAAAAATCACTAACCAAAGTTTTGAAAAGAACTGTCAATTTTCAATGGAAAAATCCCCTCATCTTTTAAACTCAGGTAAGGGGATATCCTTTTTCAGTAAGTCAAAAGTGACCAAGTTTTACTGACCATAAGGGTAAAGCTGTACCCAATTATTTCCCTGAAGTTGCCAGTATTGCCCAAGATTGTCCATATAAAAGCTTTCCTGACCTGTTTGATAGTAGCTAGACCCTGAGGTATAGGGAAGGGTGTAAACTTGACCACTATTAGGGTCGCTATAGTAAGCATTGCCATTTATACCCATATCACCATAGCGTTGCATGGTCTGATCAAGCGTGGCCTGATTTTCCCACCAACCTTGGTTTTGACTTGCATAGCCAGATTGCAAGGTGGCATTGGCCTGTTGCAAGCCGTTAAACATGTTTTGCTGAGCTTGCAGCCCTGCCTGTGAATTGGTACCTCCCGCAGTCATAATGTAGTAATAGACAAACTGTTCATAAGAAAGTTGCTGTCCTGTTTGCTGCATATAGTTATAATAGGCACTTTGCACCTGTGGGTCATTGGCGGCACTCTGCATGAGCTGCGTTATTTGCTGCTGATTGGCTGACATCATTCCGCCAATTTGATTAAACATTTGCTGGTCAAAGGCCATATTGCCGTAAACCATTGAGCTCATGTCCATAAACTGAGCCTGTGCTAAGACCAGAAAGGCTAGCAAAAGAACCCCGCCCATGATTACTAATTTTTTTAAGCTTTGCATCGTGTTTTTCATACTTATTCATCCTTTCAAGAAATAGCTTAAAAATGCCCAATTAAATCAGAATTAAATTGCTTTTCCAAAAAGCTGCCGTTTATAAATCCTGGGCAACCAACAAGGTAAAGACAAACTTTACGCTCATAAAATAATGTCCTAACAGGTATCACACTAGTTTGATAAGACATTTGGCAAAAAAGGATCTATGGTTAGCGAAATGAGCAATTTTTGGTCTGGTGATTGACTACAAGAAAGCTCCAAAATAAGTGTGTCAAACCACTCTTAAGGAGCTAATATGCAGCCTAACCGTACAAAGCTAAGCCGTCATTATGGTCATCATTGTTTACTTTTATCAGTAATTCTTAAAGGCTATGTTAATCAATATGAATAGTACGGTTTATAACTTACAGGAGCAGTCTGAAAGCTTTTATCCTGCGTTAGTAACACAGAAGCGTGCCTTAAGACTATTAGCTATTTTTGCCCATCCAGATGACGAAATTGCCTGTATTGGAAGTCTAGCTAAGCATGTCAGGCAAGGTGGTGAAGCAAAACTTGTCTGGCTTACTCGAGGCGAATTAGCAAGTCAGTTTGGCAATACTGCTCCACAAGAAGTTGCGACCATAAGAGAAATGCACGGGCGATGGGTTGGCAATGCAATTGGCTGTGACTATAGTTTTTTAAGTTTTCCTGATTCGGGTTTAACCGGAGGAAGAGATGAAGCACTTAGTTTAGCGAAACTCATTGCAGATTGGAAACCTGACCGGGTCATTACCTGGAATCCTTTTGATGTTCATCCTGATCACAGAGCTTGTTACTGGGCAACCTTATCTGCCTTAAAGCTCTGCCGCATTCCTAAATTAGTGGGAACGCCCCACCGTAAACCCGTAAAGCTATATCACTATGTTCATCAGGACTTAAACCGTCCGGTTGTTCATGTTGATGTTTCGGAAACTATGGCTATCACTGAGCAGGTGTATAGCTTCTATCAGCAAGTTTATGCTTGGAATTGGACCGTTGAAAACTTGCGTGAGAGCCGCAAACTAATGGGAAAAGAATTGGGGTTTCATTTTGCTGAAAAGTTTCAGGAAGTCAATCTGGTGGCTGTTGAGGGATTACCTGCATAAATGAGCAATTTTTGATCTGGAAAATGAGCAGATGAATGCTCGAGACTATGATCGTAAGCAAAATGCATAGGCTCATAAGGGCCGAAAGGAAAAACTTATGTCAATAGAAGAAAATATAGCTGTTCTCGAGAAGTTTAACCAAATTCTGGGTCAGTTCTGGGAAAATGGAGATGTGACTTTGTTCGATAAGGTGGTTGCTCAAGATAGTGTTATTCACCAACCAGGTATGCCCAACAACCTTGAGGGTTTGAAACAAGTCTTACCCGCATTTCGCAGTGCCTTTCCAGACTTTAGGGTGCTTGAGTTTGAGGCCTTTAGCGAAGGCGATAAAATAGCAGACCAAATAGTTTGGACGGCAACCCACACAGGTGAGCTCATGGGTATATCCGCTACGGGCAAGACCATCACGGTTAAAGAAATGCACATCTCACGCGTTAAAAACGGGAGAATTGTTGAGCGCTGGGGCCTGTGGGATCAGTTGGGCATGATGCAGCAATTGGGTGCTGTCCCTCAGTAAAAAGTTTGAATGAAATTGAATTTGGTTGGCCAAATATGGCCCTAAATGAAAAACGCAAGGAAACTATCTTTGACAAACTCTTGATAGAAAGCTTTGTATACCTGATGGCCTAACTCGTTGGAAAGCTTTTCTGGAATGCCGTGGCAACTTTTCCCGATTTAACCGCCAAGATTTTTGACCATGTTTCAAGAACGGGCCAGTACTTTAGTACTAAAGCTGACTCAAAACCCTGAAATGATTTGATAGCATAGCTCAATCTACAAGAAGATCAATAATTATGTCGTGCGTTTCATTTGTTTAAAAAATTAAAAGTTTGTTAGCCGTTAATCATGGTAGACCAATCAATTTGAAAACAACAATTATAACTTTTCATTCTACAACTTCAAATATCTACTATTTAGTTTAAATAAATAGTTCTACTTTTTGATCATAAAGGCTGCGAATTTATAGAGTTTTCGTTGCGTATATTGTTACTACATTGCAATTGTAAAACAGTGCCGTTTTTCGCACTTGGTAAGGAGGTTTAAATACCACCAGATCATTGACATTGCCAAACATTTAGCATCGCTCAAGAAACTTCAGTATCTTTAAGAATTAAAGGGAGAAAATCATGTTTGTTGTAAGAGATATTTTTCAACTTGAATTTGGCAAGGCTCGAGACGCAATTGACCTGCTAAAAGAAATCAAGCCTCATATGGATACAATGGGTTTTCCTGCTTTTCGAGTTCTGACTGATTATGCTGGACCCGCTTATTACACCATAATTCTTGAGGCAGAGTACGAAACCTTGAGCACTTATGAGGCTAGTCTAGCAAGAGAAATCCAAGATCCTACTTGGCGTGCCTGGTATGAAAAATTTACTGCGGTAGCAGAGTCAGGTAAGCGTGAAATTCTGCGTCTTGCTCTATGAGCTATTGATATTAGAACCATTATTTGTCTCAGTTTTAGCCGCTAGAAAAATGAAATCAAGTTGCCGAATGCCAATTAGGAGGCCGTTAATCGTGTTCATTAAACTTCTAATGCCCTCTGCCTAAGATGGCTCTTGGACCATCAAGCGATCTTACAGGGCTTTGGATTGATTTGCTAAGCAGCCCATCATTGGTCTATACAACTTTGACACTACATATTCTGTCAAACGTTAAGTTTATAAAACTGCAAGATAGCCTGTGTTGTCACATTGCCCAGCAAATGGTTTCCCCGGTGCTGTCCTTGGAACTGAGCTTTATACAGATAATTCAGCTATTTACCCCGCAGCTGTCCATGCTAGGTCATTAGCTTTGAGCAAGGCGGCACCGTGACTATTGAACTCTTAGGAGTGCAGTCATCTTTTATTCGTAGTGACCGAAATGGCATAACGAGTACCAAATATGGACCCTGACCTGGGGCCTTTCGCTTTGTCTCCTGAAGCTATGCTTCACTTACACAGAAGTTCATACGGATAGCAAAAATGTCGCCAAATAATCCAGCGGCTCTGCTCTCTGTTTTATAGGAGAAACTCAATGAAACATCTTTTATGGTTTGGTCCCATTCTATTCCTGGCAGCTGAAATTCTCTTGCCTGGTGGAAATAGAAACCTTACCGAACGCATCAGCATTATTCAATCCAATCGATCTTCATGGGCGTGGGGGCATGTATTAATTATTGTCGCACTTTTCTTCCTGCTTCCCTGGTTAGCACAGGTTTACCGTGAAGGCAAAAAAGCAAACTGTGTAATCGCTTTTATCGGAGTTTTTTTCTCAGCAATTGCTTTGATGGCCAATTATGCCATTGCTGTTTTGCAACTACTTTCATTTGAAATTGTCATGCATTTACCTGAAACAGCTTCTAATCTTTTGGCCTTGATAACTCAGCCGAACCTCATGATAACCGTTTTTTTACCCTATTTTGGGTTTAGCCTAGGTTTTAGTCTTTTGGCCCTTTCGCTGTGGCAAGGTCGGCATAACTGGTTTGCCCTTTTTATTTTTCTCTCTGGAATCTTCCTTAATCTCGCTGGTCTCATGCAAATAAAACTCTTTTTTATTTTTGGTTCATTGAGTCTAATCTTGGCAACCTATACTCTTATTTACCTCCTTCCAGAACAAACATCTTTACAAGGTCGCCATGCAAAAACTTAAGTTAGTCCTCACTGTTTCAGTCTGTTCACTTATTAAGCGCGAGCAAGACAATAGTGTCCAGCGTTTGGGGAACATGGACAGGCTCGAGTTCATGCAGAAGTCAGGGATGAAACTGTGTCTAGCCTGACCTTGAACCAAGCCACTTTGGCCAGACGCCTTACAGTCTTAGGTGCCTTATTACTCCTGTTAAGCATTTTGGGTTATTTACTTTATGAGCTAATTTTGCGTCCTAGAGCAGGTTTTCCTAGCGATGATATGGCAGTCATTCTGGGTGGTGTGAAGACACTAAAGGTAGGTCACTGGCTCAAGTTTGCCTACGCCGTTGGTACTGCTCTCCTAACAGCTGGTTTAATAGATCGCTTTCGTTCTCTTACACCCCTTACTACACTGATGCTGCTGGTTGGAAGTGGTGCAAGTGCATTGTTTATCGCTAGTGGAATGCTTGGATTGAATTTACTCGACACCGCACAAAGTTTGTATCCTCAGCAGCTTAGCGATGCTCGAGCAACAATCCTCATTCGCATCGTCACAATTTCACTTTTTGGTGCCGCACTTTTTTTGGTTGGTGGGCTGATTGTCTCGAGCAGTCTTGCTGGGTTATTAAACCGCGCCTGGTCTAGATTCTTTGCAGGATTTGGAATAGGTGTTGGTGTATTGTTAATACTCGAGTTTATGACCCCTGAGCCCTGGGTTGTTGTTGCACCTGTATTAGGCATTGTTTGGTTGGGCTGGTTGATGTTTATTAGAGACAGCTCAAAGCTGGAAATCCAGCAAGACCTATAATCTTTTTGCTTACCCCAGAAAGCCTAAATAATGAAGGTTTTTAGAAGGAAACCGCCGTATACTGTTCTAACAATAAGAAACGAAAACGTGCAGCTTCGTGCCGCATCAGGAGGATTGGATACTTAGGAGATTCATAACTATCTGTCTAGCTTAATTTTATTGCCCAACAAGGTTACTCATACTTACACCTTTTCCTTTGGAGGTAATGATGAAAGCGTTCAAGGTATTTAATCCTCGTTTCCTGTCTCTCCTCTTCTTACTAAGCTTATCCTTTAGCAACGCCCAAGTCTTTGACTTAACTGGTTTCTGGCAAAATCCTGGTGGCAGTGCCACTTACCGTGTCAGGCAAATTGGCAATACGGTTTACTGGACAGTGGATGGCACGGCGGTTGGCTCTTATGCCAATGTCTTTATTGGCGAACTCTATGGCAATACCCTTACTGGAACCTGGGTTGACCTGCCTGGTAGTCCTAACCTAGGTGGTGGCAACCTGAGCCTACAAATCCAGTCCAATGATTACTTTTTTAAAGTGGCTGAGAGTACTCTGTATGCAGCTCAGGAGTGGGTACGTCAGGGCTCGAGTGGTAGCACCGTAGGAGCGATGCCACCTTCCTACCCCAATATGCTTCCACTCAAGCTTTATTGGAATGCAGTGCGCGAGGATAATTTCAGTACCTCTACAATCCTTGGAGAACAAGATGCACTCGCTAATGGTTATCAATTTATTGGTATCGAAGGCTATGTCTTTTCTAATCAAGAGCCGGGCACGGTGCCACTAAAGTTGTATTTGAATGCACAACGCGGTGACTACTTTACAACTGCAACCCCTCAGGGAGAAGAAGATGCGCTTGGTTCCGGCTACCAATTTGTCCGGGTTGAAGGCTATGTCTTTCAGTACGAGACCCAGCAACAGGGTATCGTGCCCCTAAAACTCTTCTGGCATGGGGGACGCGGCGATAACGCTACAACAGCAACCCAGGGGAGTGAGCAAGGTGCCTACGCTGCAGGCTATCAATTTGTTCGGTTTGAGGGTTATGTGCTCCCTTAGTCTATGTTGAATCACCTGTGTAGGAACAAGCGTTAGGCCATAGTTCAAAGATGAATTTGGTGTACCTCTAGGTGCACCAAATATTATTTAATTCTTAATAAGTAACAAAATACCTGCAAACCCAAACACTCAGCTTTATTTTTAGCAGTTCAACCTGCTAACTAAAGACTAGTTTAAAATAGTGAATGAATAAGCTTTAAAGAAGCAATGATGACTACCCCTGTGCAAAAGCTAAAGAGGCTATCAGTTACGTGTAACCCTAAAGCCATAAATTGGGTAAATTGACTAAACTTTTGCTCAATCGGGTAACTCCCAATCAATTTTGTTTTAAGTGGCTGCTTTCCTTAAACGCCTTAAGACAAGCAAAGCAGTACAGGTCAAAGGTATTATCATAGGTGTAAGCCCAGCATTTTTCACAAGACAAAGCGTTCAATAAGGTATCGCCCAAGGCATCTGCCTTTTTTGTCTCAGTGCCCAGTGCAGCCTGAATAACCTCACCAGCAATATAAATAGCATCACCAGCGTTTAGTCTCGAGTCAACAAAAGAAGCGATAGCAGGGAGAGAGTCCAGAAAGTACATACTTCATTAAACACTTTACAAAACTTATCTACGATAGGCT
>JAGQHN010000152.1 GCA_020431825.1 Trueperaceae bacterium
TCCTTATGCAAGGAATTAAATGCGAGTGGAAAACAGTCCTGAACCACAGGTAATGACTATGATTGGTGAGCGATGGAAAATCGTTGATGATACCACCGGTTCAAGACTGTTTGAGAAAAATCAAACTAAGAGCTATTTATTTCATTAGGGATATTATCGGATTCCGTATAAGTTGTCACTGTCGATACCAGCGGTTCAAGATTGTTTTGCTTGTATGGGACAGAATTCAATCTCGGACTCAGTTAGAGTGTCCTATGAACCGTCTTGCTCAAGAAACCAGCCCCTACCTTTTACAGCATAAAGATAATCCTGTGGACTGGTTTCCCTGGACCCAGGAAGCTTTTGATAAGGCTAAAGCGGAAGATAAGCCCATCTTGCTCTCGGTTGGTTACTCAGCCTGTCACTGGTGTCATGTCATGGCCCATGAATCTTTTGAGGATGAGGCGACGGCTGGGCTCATGAACGCGTTTTTTATCAATATCAAGGTTGACCGAGAGGAGCGGCCTGATGTCGATAGCATTTATATGTCGGCAGTACAGGCCATGACAGGTCAGGGAGGCTGGCCAATGACCGTGGTTATGACCCCAGAGGGTAAGCCTTTTTTTGGCGGAACCTATTTTCCCAAGCTCGAGCGTTACGGTCAGCCAAGTTTTACCAGGGTGCTGCAGAGTCTTGCCACTGCCTGGCAAAAGCGGCGTGAGGAGGTGCTCGAGTCCGCTGACAAAATGACCCAATACTTGGGTGTACTAAGTCAGGTTGTCAGTGACGAAGCCGAGTTATCAAAGGCAATTCTGGAAGAGGCGCTTCATAAATTACAGGCCGAGTTTGATTCTCAGCATGGTGGGTTTGGGGGTGCGCCTAAGTTTCCCCCGCACAGCGTCTTAAAATTCTTGCTTCGACAAAAGGAACCATCGGCTTTGCTCATGGCAGAAAAAACGCTACAAAAAATGGCACTGGGGGGTATTTATGATCATATTGGTGGTGGCTTTGCTCGCTACAGTGTCGACGAAATCTGGCTGGTGCCTCATTTTGAAAAAATGCTCTATGACAATGCGCAACTGGTTCAGCGTTACGCCGAGGCCTACCAGCATAGTCAGAACCCTCTTTATAAGCGCGTTATTGATGAGACTCTAGGCTGGGTTAGTCGTGAAATGACCAGTCCTGAGGGGGGCTTTTACAGTGCTCTGGATGCAGACTCTGAAGGAGAAGAGGGGAAATACTATATCTGGACGGAAGCTGAAATTGACGGCTTTTTAGGCACTGATGCTCCTTTGGCCAAGTCCTATTTTGATATTAGTGGTAGTGGCAATTTTGAAGGAAAAAACATTCCTAATGTAAAACTCGAGCCCAGTCTTTTTGCCAGGCAACTAGAGTTATCAGAAACAGAGTTGTTAGAGCGCATTAGCGCTATAAAGCAGCAGATGTTTTTAGCAAGAGAAACACGTGTTCGTCCAGGGCTTGATGACAAGATTTTATGTAGCTGGAATGCCCTTATGCTGGCGGCCTTTGCCGATGCTGGGCGCATCCTGGGTCATGAGCCTTATATCGAGATTGCTCGAAACAATGCTCGGTTTATTCGCTCGAAGATGTACACTGCTGGAAGGCTCAAACACAGTTATAAGGAAGGTGTCGCCAAAACGCAAGGCCTGCTCGAGGACTATGCTTATTTCGGGCTGGCGCTTATCTCGCTGTACCGGGCGACCTTTGAGTTTGAGTGGCTCGAGCTGGCATTTGATCTTGCTGAAACGATCAGGGCACACTTTTATGATCACAAAAATGGTGGCTTTTTCAGTACCGCAGATGATGCTGAAAAGTTAATCATTCGGCCCAAAAATCATTTTGATTCCCCCAATCCCAGTGAAAATGCCGCTACAGCGGAGTTGCTTATAAGCTTAGCCCGTTATGCCAGCAAAGCAGACTGGGAGGAGCTTGCCACCACAGCTATCAGACCTATGGCCGAAGCCATGCGAAAGCATCCCAGCGGTTTTGGTAGCTTACTCTGTGCGCTCGAGTTCTGGCTCAGCCCACCTAAAGAAATTGCCCTTATCTCAACCTATGCTGAGGCAAAAGAGCTGCTGAGTGAACTTAATCAACAGGCTTTACCCTATACGGTTATTGCTCTGGCTGAGCCGCATCAGCAGGCAATCTTAAACCATCTTCCGTTTATGCAGGCTCGCCCTAAGCTGGCTGACAAAGCAACCGTATATGTCTGCGAGGGGGGTGTTTGCCAGCTTCCAGTCAATGACCCCAAGGCTTTACGGGAGATTTTGGTAAAGACTTAGGAGGTTTTTTCCTCGAGCAAGACTTCATGGTTTTTAATCTCTAGCTCGAGCCCATGTTTTTTACAAAAAGCCTGAAAACTTCTGGTACGCCTTTCGCCGTGTACCTGACTCGAGCCGTTGCCACCGTGTACCGCGTAGCAAACGCCGGGGCTTTCTATGGTTTTAATCGGGTGGCCTGCATCTAAAACTCTGATAATCCAATCCCAATCAAAATAGCCGCCGATCACTTCATCAAAAAGCCCTAGTTCTTCATGGAAAGCTTTCGGATAGGCCATACTCGAGGTCAAAATGCTGTTGTCTTTACGCAGGCTTTCAGCGCTGGCCGGCAGATTGAAGACTTGCCAGTCTCTCTTATCCCCATCTTCTCGTACAATCCAGCCGTAACGGTGAACGAGCGCTGGGCCATGGTTTAGGAGTAAGGCGATTTTCTCAAGATGAAAGGGGTCATCAAACCAGTCATCATCATCCAGGAGGGCAATCACTTCTCCCTTTGATTCGGTGATGGCAAAGTTGCGAGCAGGGGTTTGCCCTTTCTTCGGATTTTGAAAAGCTCTGATGCGGCTATCGCCGAGACTGTCTGCTAGGTATTTGCCCTGCCCGTCACCATCATCAACGATAATATGTTCCCAGTAGGAGTAGGTTTGCCCTCTGAGGCTAGCAATGGTTTTGGCAAGACGCTCTGGTCGGTTAAAGGTGGGCGTTATGATGCTAATGAGCATAGTGCCATGCTAGACAATCATGATTTAAGCAAGAGAGGTGTAGCCTACAAAAAATCGACTCTGAAAGATCGAGAGTCGAAAAACGAATTTTTTGTTTACCGGTTAATTAACGGAGGCTTTGACGCCTTCAGGCTTATAGTCAAACTGACAGCCTTCTACAAAGCCCGATAAATGCTGACGAATCAGCTTGTGGTTAGAGTTAAGTGCAGCGTCTTGCAGATTGGTAATGGTGTGCTCGAGCTCTACCGAGTCATAGGGTGGGCACTTGGCGACAAAGATTTTATCATGGGCTGTCGCGGACTCGAGCCTTTCCTCTTCGGTCATGAGTTCTTCGTAGAGTTTCTCTCCAGGACGCATACCGGTAAAGACAATGGGTACATCAATGTCGGGCTCGAGGCCAGAAAGCTTAATCAAATCCCTTGCCAGATCAACAATTTTGACCGGCTCACCCATATCTAAAATATAAACCTCGCCGTTTTGTCCCTGACTGGCTGCCTGCAATACCAGTTGCGCCGCTTCTGGAATAGTCATGAAGTAACGCACCATTTCTGGGTGGGTCACGGTAACCGGGCCACCCACGGCGATTTGTTGTTTGAATAGGGGAATTACACTGCCGCGACTGCCAAGCACATTACCAAAACGTACCGAAACAAAAACCTGATTGTCACTGGCCCGTTTGGCGGCGTCTTGCACCACATATTCAACCATGCGTTTTGAAGCGCCCATAACCGAAGTAGGGTTAACGGCTTTATCGGTTGAGATATTCACAAAATGCGAGACATTATATTTAAGCGCCAGATTGACCAAATTTTTACCCGCGATAATGTTATTAAAAACGGCTTCTTCGGGGTTTGACTCCATGAGCGGAACGTGCTTGTGGGCAGCCGTGTGAAAAACGACCTGTGGCTTATACTTTCTAAAGACATAGTCAAGCCTTACGCCATTTTGCAGTGCACCAATAACACTGAAATATTTAATATCAGGCCAGTTGCGGTCAAGTTCACGCTCGAGCTGGTATATGCTGTTTTCGCCGTGACCAAAGAGAATGATTTCTTTAGGCCTGAAACGGCAGATTTGCCGTACGAGTTCAGAACCAATCGAACCACCTGCACCGGTAATCATGACGGTTTTGCCCTCGAGGTTGCCCAAGATAGCTGCCGTATCTAACTGAACTGTTGGGCGGCGCAGCAAATCTTCGATTTCAACATTGCGAATACGGTTAATATTAATTTTCCCGCTTAGAAGTTCATAAACCCCAGGAATCGTTCGGTAGGCTACGTTTGTTCCGCTGGCATTAATCCGGTTGATGATTTCCCGAATAACCTTACCTTCGGCTGAAGGCATAGCAATAATAATTTCATCAACCTTATAGTTTTTAATGGTTTTGTCAAGATCATCAAGGTTGCCAAGGACAGCTATGCCTGAGATTTGTTGCCCAATTTTACGCCGACTGTCATCAAGGAAACCAATCGGATTAAGACCCATTTCAGGGTGTCTGGTCATTTCTCTGACCACTAAGGAACCAGCTTCGCCTGCACCAAGGACAAGGATATTTTTGGTTTTTTCTGGACGCATTTTGTTCTCCCGCCGTGTTTCATAGAAATAGCGACTGGCTGCCCTGATACCAAACATAAAAATGAGACTAATAAGCGCGTCCAGAAGACCTATGGATCTGGGAACACCACCTATTGGTCCGGTAATCAGCAAAACCAGAGTGGAAAGTGCACCGACAGTAGCAACTGCTTTAACAATGCTGGCTGAGTCATGAAAGGCAAACTTAGTCCAGCTATGAATATTTAAATTAAAAATATAGTAGGCTGCGAGTTTAAGCGCTGCCAAAACAACAACCGTAACAAAGACTGAAAAGGCCGGAATAGGTAAGTGCAGAGACCAGTCATAACGAATCCAAAAAGCAAACAGAGTTGCCAGAATCCATAAACCAATATCTGTCCCTAATCGGGCGCTACTTAAAAGTCTTAATTTGCGACGCTGCTCACTACTATGCTTGCTAATCACGAAAAGTGGCCTTTCTTCGATACCCTCTACTTAGCTTCTATTCTTATATGTCTTTGGTCAAGATGCTGTGATATTTGCCCCCGAAACATGAAACTTGGGGCCTAAAATCGCTTACTTGATAATACTTGATTCCTTTTCTTCCTTTCAGCCAAATGGCTATCTATGAAGGTTTTATTAGGACAACTTGTATAGATAGCAGCTTAGGTTAATATTTGCATTTCTCCCTGTCATGAATCATTTCTTAGAAACTTGAGTATTTAAGTGTGAAAAATCTTACTCGAGCTTCCCTTTCTTAGTTCTAACTCGAGCAATTCGTGCACCCTTATACAGTTATACGCAAATGAGTGGTTTTTGGATGCTCGAGCTAGGGTGAACTGCCTAAAGCGTAAATCCTGACTTATCTTTATAGAACCAAGGCAGTACCATAGAGCTATGAAAATACTACTGGCGATTGAAGAAGCCGCAGGCATTCAAACGTTAAAAGCAGTGCATCAAAGTGAGCATGAGGTGGTTGCGGTCCTGACAGCATCCTCGGGAGAAGCAGATAATAAAAGAGGTGCAACCGTAGCTGCGGTAGCGCAGAACCTTGGTTATGACGTCTGGCCAGCCAAACGCGTTAAAGACCCAGCTCTAGCCCAGCTTATGCAGGAAAAAGCGGTTGATATACTCTTAAATGTTCATTCCCTTTACATCATTCATAAGGAGGTCGTCGCCGCACCTAAGGTGGGAGCATTCAATCTTCACCCTGGGCCCTTACCCTACTATGCTGGAATGAACGCGCCGAGCTGGGCAATTCTTAATGGCGAACAGCAGCACGGCGTGACGCTTCACTGGATGGAGGCGGGTATTGATACCGGGCACATTGCCTACCAGGCCAGGTTTGACCTAAAAGATACCGATACGGGTTTAAGCGTCAGTACGCAGTGTGTCAGACTAGGACTGGATCTCATCAGGCAACTTTTAAGTACCAGCCCTGAAGCAATTCCAAGGCTCGAGCAAGATTTTGGCAAACGTCATTACTATGGGTTTGAGGTTCCTTTTGGTGGCAAGCTGGACTGGTCCAAAGACGCTTTAAACCTCGAGCGTTTTATTCGTGCCAGCGATTTTTACCCGCTGCCTTCTCCCTGGGGCACTCCAAAAACCTGTCTTGAGGGTAAAGAACTGGGCATTTTGAAAGCGAGCCTCAGTGGCCAAGAGGCTCAGGCTGCGGCTGGAACCATTAAAAAAGAGGGTGACAGGGTTTGGGTGGCAACAGCAACTGAGTGGCTCGAGCTTAAAAAACTGATGTTTGAGGGCAAGCCAGTCAGTCCTGCTGACTTTTTCCGGGGAGGAGAACAGCTGGTCAGTCCAGAGTAGATAAACTTTTGAAAAGATGCGCTGGCTTTCATGACTTTAAGGTTTAAGCATGGTAAGCTGAAATCCCGTGATTAAGGAGGGTGATTCCGCGTGGACACCAAGTACATCTTCATTACGGGAGGCGTTGTCTCGAGCCTGGGTAAAGGCATTGCAACGTCAAGTATTGGCGCGCTGCTGCGTGCACGGGCATACCGAGTTAGTGCTGTAAAAATTGACCCCTATATCAATGTTGATGCCGGAACCATGCGTCCTTACGAGCATGGTGAGGTTTTTGTTACTCAAGATGGCGCTGAGACCGATTTAGATATAGGTACTTATGAGCGTTTTCTCGACACAGATCTAGCAAGAGGAAACAACATTACTACGGGCCAGGTCTATCAAACCGTTATCGAGAAGGAGCGGCGCGGAGAGTATCTTTCTGAAACTGTTCAGGTGATTCCTCATGTTACCGATGAAATTAAGCGCCGCATTTATGAGGCAGGTAAACAGGCCAGTGCCGAGATTGTGCTGGTTGAGGTCGGCGGAACGGTTGGTGACATTGAGTCCTTACCTTTTCTCGAGGCTATTCGCCAGATAAGGTTTGAAGTGGGCAGCGAAAACAGTATGTATTTTCACGTGACGCTTTTGCCCTATCTTGGAACCAGCGAAGAATTTAAAACCAAACCCACACAGCATTCGGTGGCAACGCTGCGGGGCGTGGGTATTCAGCCCGATGGCATTATCCTGCGCTCAAAGAGTCCGACACCCGAAGAAGTGCGCAAGAAAATTGCGCTTTTCACCAATGTTGAGGCCCGTAATGTCTTTAACTCGCATGATGCAGATTTTGTCTATGCGGTGCCTGAAATTTTAGAACAGCAGGGAATTGGGCGCTTTATTGAGAGGCGGCTCGAGCTAGAAAAAGTCACCCCGGAACTGCGTAGCTGGCAGGAAGCCGTCAGGATATTACGTAACCCCAGCCGGGAAGTTAGCATTGCCATTGTTGGGAAATATGTAGCGATGCCCGATGCCTATTTGAGCCTTATGGAAGCGTTAAAACATGCAGGCATCGCGAATGATGCTCAGGTTACACTCGAGTGGGTGAATGCGGAAGAGTTGGTTGAGGGCGAAATTGAGCGGCTTCGTCCCTATGACGGCATTCTGGTGCCTGGTGGGTTTGGTATTCGTGGCATAGAGGGTAAAGTCAAGGCTGCTCAATTTGCCAGAGAAAACAACATTCCCTACCTGGGAATTTGTCTGGGTATGCAAATTGCCGTGATAGAATTCGCTCGCCACGTTGCTGGTTTAGATAATGCTAACTCGACCGAGTTTGACCCTTATACGCCTTTCCCTGTTATTGGACTTATGCCAGAACAGCTCGAGGTTGAGGGCATGGGCGGTACGATGCGCCTGGGTAACTGGCCCATGCAAATTTATGAAAACACCTTACTTGAGAAAATCTATAGTCTAAATTCAGGATCAAATCATATTGTTCAGGAGCGCCACCGCCACCGCTACGAAGTGAACCCTGCCTATGTAGATGCTCTTAAGATTGCAGGTTTGGTTGTTTCTGGGGTTACGCCAGGTATGGCGGGCCGGGGTGAAGGACTTGTAGAAGCCATGGAGCTACCTGAGCACCGTTTCTTTGTAGGGCTTCAGTCTCACCCTGAGCTGAGCACGCGGCTTATGCGTCCAAGCCCTCCGTTTAAAGGCTTTATACAGGCTGCCGTTGACTATAAGTATGAAAATCTGGATAAGAAAATGGGCGCAAACGCCCGCTAGGGCTTGGCGCAGAAGAGGGATATTCGTTATGTCCTTCTTCTTTCTTTATTAAACTTGGTCTATGAACGCAAATGTTTTGGTAATTGGTCTTGCCGGGGGAACAGGTTCAGGCAAGACCACAATTGGTAAGGCCATTTTAGCTGCGGCCGGAGAGGCCCATGCCCTTAGTCTGCCACAAGATGCCTACTACCGTGCCCAGCATGATTTACCGCCAGAAGCAAGAGCACTTATAAATTACGATGAACCCAGTGCCTTTGATACCGATTTACTCATTGAGCAATTAGATGCGCTCGTTCGCGGTGAAGCAATAAATCGCCCCGTTTACGATTTTTCAGCCGACAATCGCTCAGATAAGATTGTGCTTTTAGAACCTCGCCCTGTGATTTTGCTCGAGGGGATTCTAGTTTTGCATGAGCCCGCTTTACGCGAGCGTATGGATGTTAAGGTTTTTGTCGATGCTCCTCCAGATGAACGCTTTATCAGGCGGCTCGAGCGCGATGTGCGGGAGCGGGGTAGGTCTGCTGAAAGCGTCATTAATCAATACCGTCGCACCGTAAAACCCATGCATGACCTCTTTATAGAACCCACTAAAAAATATGCTGACATTATCGTGCCCGAAGGAGGCAAAAACAATGTGGCCTTAAAGGTCTTAAGCGCTTATGTTCATCAGTTTGTTCACCAATAAAAAAGGTGAGCATGTGGCTCACCTACCGTAGCGCAAGCTTCCCTTTAGCGGTCTCTGAGCTTTTCTGAAATAATGCTTTCACTTTCAATTTGTTTGGTAAAGTAAATCAGACCGTAATTCTCCTCACCTAAGAAATCGCCGCCAAGGGGCCAGAGGCTATATTCTTTGATACTGGTATTTCCTCGTCCCACTTTAAATTCCCAGACATCTTCCGTCTGAATAAGGGGTAGGGCATTTACGCCAAGTGGAAAAGCCAATTGCAAGGTCCAAGAATCCTCGGTTACCGAGCTATAGGTTTCAAAGTAATTATCTGTCAAAAAGTTGGTAAAGCCTGTTCCATCGGGGTTAGCTGCATAGTGCAAGGTACTTTCAGGCGTGAGTTGCACAAAAACTTCTAATGTGTCAGCATTCCACCATTCCTCGGCATCTTCTGTTAAGCCGACCGTTAAACTCGACTGAGGTTGTTCAAAAACGCCGCGTATATATAGATAAGTATCATCCCATGCAACATTAAAGTAGCCTTGCTGGCTTACGGCCTCGGGAGACTCGCTATTACTTAAATTAACGGCATAGACGGGTAGACCATCCCAGTCAGTCATATCATCATCTAAACTAATACTCCGTTTGAGTGCTTGAGCAATGGTTCCCGGCTCTGACGCCTGAGCGCCTGCCAGCGCAAAAAGAGCTAAAAAGAGGGTAAATAAAAAGCTTGATGGTTTCATGACTTACCAGTTTAGAGCTTCTTATCTTAAATGTGCAGTGATTGGCTAAAACCTAAAGCCTTTATGAATCATGAAACAATTTTAAATAGTGTACCCAGTAGCCCTGATTCCAGCCATACATCTCGGCTAATTTTTTGGCGTCTCCTAAACTAACGCTAAAGCCAGAAGTATAGCTTTTTGAAATGGCATTTAAGATGTCTGTATCTGTCCAGGGGCTGCGTTCTCTGCGACCAAGCCCGCGCAACATAATATAGTCAACTGACCAGTCTCCCAGACCATGAATGCTTTTAAGCCACTTGGCAAGTTCTTCATAACTGCTTTCCCTAAAGAAGGCTGGCCTTACTCGAGCAAAGGCCTCAGCGATTTTCAGTAGACGCTCAGTTTTCCTGACATTATTGCTGGCTTCTAGAATGGCAGCGCTAGCCTTGTCGGCTAAAAAAGCCTGTGGATCGGGAAATGCCCAAAAGGTTTTATCCTCAATCGTTATTGACTGACCCAGATAATGACATAAGCGTTCCATGGTTTTATAGGCAAAACTGTTAGGGGTACGCTGGGTGACCAGTGCCCAGCAGGCACAACAAAATACACTTGGATATTTTACCTGGTGATACCCATAAAGCGACTCAAGCACGGGCTTAAAAGCAAGGTCTTGCTTTGCTCTGGTATAAAAATCATTCATATCATCCTCTAAACCCAAATAGAACTTCAGTGCATCAATGGTCTCTAAAGCTTGCGCTTCGTTTAAATTATTAGCAGTTAAGTGGCATAGGAGGATTTTGTCTTCAGGCTCGAGAGCTACATGAATGACTGAGTGGTCACTGCTTAGCGCAAAGCTGAGCCTGTTACCCTCTATACTCCGACTGATGCCATCAGCCTTAAAATCTTTCAGAAAATCAAGTGTCTTTTGAAAATCAAAGGGTTGTTTGGGCTCGAGCTTATAGAGCAGAGTTTGCATACCTCATCTAAACGTAAGCCAGTAGCCAGAACAATTCCGCGGATTACGAAAGACTTGGCTTATGTCCGAACACATCGTCAAACTTCCCCTTGGCTTAGTAAAGATAAGACTCGAGCGAACAGGCTTAAACCTGGCTGATCGGGGTGGGTTTGAGGCTGAGTGGGTAAATAAAGGTTTGGCCTTAAGCGAAGAAAGCTTCTTGGCAATTGTCAAAAAGTACCTAAAAGAACTATATCTGCAGCAGCAATATAAAGAACCTTCCGCCATTATGCTTAATTTGGCAGCCCATCAACTCCTTGATGACCTAAAGGGCTGGTGCAAACTCAATGCCACCAATCAAAGCTAGTACTGCTATTTATACAAGCCTCTTGGTCAAGGCAATTAAGAGCCTGTATGCTTGAAAAGCCTGTACAAATTGAATTATGAGTGTGCCGCTGTAACCGCCTAAAAAGGCCAATTTCGTAGGAAATGTAGGGGTGTAACCCTCTGAAGTCGGACTAAGGGAAAGCGAAATGCCTAAGTGAGTTAAAGTCAATGAGAGAATGCTTAGCACAAGTTTGAGCTCTAAGGGAGGCCATGCTAGCAGCACCAGAATCAGACCAGTGCATGCCGCTACGTTTCATACGAATGCCAATGCATGATTTGTTCATACCCTCAATTTGCCCAGAGGCAATAGGCAAGCCTATAGCTTTAAAGTCAGCATAGTTCATTGACTCAAACCTGGATTCGAGATAGTTGAGAGCTGTTAGGGCTTTTTCATCCCAAACAAGCCAGGTGTCGGGTTCAGGGAGATAA
>JAGQHN010000153.1 GCA_020431825.1 Trueperaceae bacterium
CATTTAATTCCTTGCATTAAGCAAGGAATTAAATGGAATCGGTATAATGTGCAATTATTCTCAGCCATTTTCCCATGTTTCAAACTCGAGCTTCCTCTAAGCTAACGCCATGCAACGTTTGGCCCTGCTGTTATCATTAAGCACCTGTCTCTTTGCCTGTGCCACCGGACAAAACCCAAGCCAGGCGCCCCTTGGCGAATCGCCCAGTCTCGCTGGCTGCCAACTCTTTCCCAAGGACCATATCTGGAACACCAGAGTTGATGGCTTGCCTCCAGATAAAAACTCGAGCGCCTACATTTCCAGCATCGGCGCAAGTGCTCACGCCCACCCTGATTTTGGCTCAGGTCTCTGGGAGGGTGGACCCATTGGTATTCCTTACACGGTGGTTAACGCTAATCAAGCAAAAGTCCCTGTAAGCTTTGACTATGCCGATGAAAGCGACCCTGGCCCCTACCCTATTCCAGCAGATGCTCCCATTGAAGGCGGCAGTAATGCAGATGGTGACCGCCACATCCTTGTAGTTGACCCGGATACCTGTCTGCTCTACGAACTCTTTTATGCCTATCCTGAGGGAGAGGGCTGGACAGCAGGCTCAGGGGCTATTTTTGACCTGAACAGCTATGACTTAAGACCTGATGGCTGGACCTCGGCTGATGCCGCAGGCCTGGCGATTTTGCCCGGCCTGATTCGTTATGAGGAAGTTGCCAGTGGCGAAATTACTCATGCCCTTCGCTTTACCGCGCCGGAGACCAGACGCGACTATGTTTGGCCCGCTCGTCATTTTGCCTCGAGCCTCAGTGACAGCAGCTACCCGCCTTTGGGCCAGCGCTTTCGCCTCAAACAAGACTTTGATATCAGCCAGTTTTCACCCGACATTCAGGTCATCCTGACTGCCTTAAAAACCTACGGCATGATTCTGGCAGACAACGGCTCAGCCTGGTATTTGTCAGGTACACCCGATGAGCGCTGGGATAATGACATCTTGCGCGAATTAAAAGAGCTTCAAGGTTCTGATTTTGAAGCTGTCGACGTATCTTCGCTGATGCTTAGTCCAGATTCAGGACAAGCAAGGCAACCCTAGAGTCCAGCGAACAGGTCTGTAACCGGCATCTGGGGGAAACTGCCTCTTAAACCACCCAGAACAAAAATTTCCTGCTTGAGCATATCGGGTCGGCTATCAATCATCACCTGAATTTTGGCTTCCTCACCAAACTGCGAGCGGTGCGCCATTATGCCTGCTGTTTTTTGCGTAGCGTAGGCAGTCACATCAATGATGGCAGCAAAGGAGTCATTAGAAACGCCGTACAGCTCAGGGTCAACATTAGCCATGGTGGTACTGGTTGATTTGGCCTTCATCTCACGCAAAACCTCGAGTGATCTGGCTGGGAAATAAAGACGCTTCGGTGCAGGCTGCATAACACTACCCGCTGACCAAAACGCTGCAATGGTCGCGCGGTGAATAGTGATGTGGTCTATATGAGGATAGCCGCCATGTGGGTCAAAACTAATCATGACATCAGGTTTTAAGTCGGCAATAAGGGGCAAAAGTTGACGCTCGAGCCCTATCAAGTCCTGATTCATAAAGGCCCTTGGATTATTAAGACCGACTTCAATGGGAAAACCAGAATCATGATGGTCTAAAAAAATGGGTGGGTTAATGCCTAGCGCCTTACAGGTGGTCTCGAGTTCGCCTGTCCTCAATACGCCTCTGGCGTCGCCCTTAGGGTAAGGCTCTGGGTCAATATCCGGGTGAATAATTTCGCCCTCTTCACCTCTGGTGGCACAAATCAGATGGACGTTATGCCCTTCAGCAGCCGCCTTGGCAAGACTACCCCCACAAGAAAAAGATTCATCATCCGGGTGTGCAAAAACAGCTAACAGATTCATACATTGCCTCCTTAAGTGGAAATAGCCCTGGGTTTAGGATACCCTGGATGCAGAACAATACCAGTTTTAGGCCAATTTTAAGTAAGCATTCTTAGCAATTAAAGCAACTTACCTAACCCTTGATCTTCTGGAGTCTCAAACATGAAGCTGGTACAGCACAAAATTACCTTTAGCCTTTTTCTACTTGGATTTGTCCTTCTTGCAGGTGTCAAAGCACAAACTCTGAAACGAACCGAGACTCCTCTATTAGCGTCACAGTGTTCAGGCACGTTTATAGCGCACGAACTCGAGCATGAAACCACCACCCAGGGAGGTCAGATTATCCGCGCCTTTGAAGCTAATGGCGGCGGGGTTGCCCTGGGTGACTTAAACAACGACGGCAAACAGGATATTGTGCTGGCGAATCAGGCAGGTAAAAACACGATTTTATGGAATCAGGGAGGGCTGTCTTTTAACGCTCAGGAAATGGAGATTGGCGATACACGGGCTGTGATGATTTTTGATCTGGACGGGGACGGCTGGCAGGATATCATTTTAAGTCGGCAAAGCAGCGCACCCAATTTCTGGCGCAATCAGGGAGACGGCAGCTTTGTGCTCGAGTTCCTGCCCAATATCACCAGACCGCTCTATGCCATTAACTGGGCAGACCTTGATCAGGATGGTGACCTTGATCTGGTTGGAGCCACCTACGACGCTGCCCTGCTTAACGCCTCTGGCAGCGATTTCTTAAACAGTGGCAATGCTGGCGTTTATATCTACTGGAATGAGCGGGGTCGCTTTCGTGAAGAGCGCCTTGCCAGTGAAGCGCAGGCGCTGGCCTTATCGCTCAGTGACTTGAATGAAGATGGTAAGCCAGACATACTGGTTGGCAATGACTTTGCTGTCCCTGACAGGCTCTGGTTAAGTGGCAGAGGGGGCTTCAGAGAAGCGCAGCTCTTTGCTGAAACGACTTACAGCACCATGAGTTTTGATACGGGTGACCTGAATAATGATGGTAAGCCTGAGCTTTTTGCCAGCGATATGCTACCCCATGCCACTGAAGAGATGCGTCTCTGGGAACCGTTTTTGAACAGCATCAAAGCGGAAGTGAATCCCGGGGGTGATCTGCAGCAAAGAGAAAATGTCCTGCAGTTTCAAGGTGGCAAACAGTTTCAGAACAGGGCAGCAGACTGGGGAGTAAACGGCACGGGCTGGAGCTGGTCGGCAAAGTTTGGTGATCTCGATCAGGATGGCTTTTTAGATCTTTATGTGGTTAACGGCATGATCGAGGAAAGCATCTTCCGCTATTTACCAAAGCATGAACTGGTTGAAGAAAATCTTGTGCTGCGCAATACGGGCAGTCAGTTTGAACTGAAACCAGACTGGAAACTGGGGTCAACTTTAAGTGGTCGGGGTATGAGCATGACTGATCTAGACAGCGACGGTGATTTGGACATTGTGGTCAATAACCTGCGCGGGCCGTCTATGCTGTTTGAAAATCAGCTTTGTGAAGGCTCGAGCCTGCTTGTTGAACTCAACTGGCCTGACAGTCATAATCCTGCTGCTATAGGGGCAAAACTCAGGTTAGAAACGAGTATGGGCACACTTTACCGGGAGCTAAAAGGGGCGAGTGGCTATCTTTCAGGAGACAGCCACCAGAGCCACTTTGGTTTTCCTGAGGGGACTGAGCTTTTTTCCCTGACGGTTATCTGGCCAGACGGGCTAGAAACCAAACTTGATACACTAGCTTCTCATACCCTTTTGCAATTAAGCCGGTAAAGCTATAATTTTGCAGCGTTTCCCCAGGCTTCTTCGAAAACAATTTCCTCAAGCGCTTTGCGGCTGCGCTCGGTCCGCTCTCTTTCCTGCAACTCTTCAGGTAAATCCTCGAGCTTGCCCGGTTTACCAAGTGCCAAAATCACTCTTGGATTATAGCCCTCAGGAATCTGATAGGTTTCTCGCACTTTATCCCGGTTGATACCGCCCATCTGACGACAAGCCAAGCCTCTGGCTGTAGCCTCAAAAACAAGCGAAGCAACAGCTAATCCGGCAGCATATTCCGCAGAGCCATTAGGGCTTTCAGCTCCTGGAGCTTGCTGCTCTACCACTACAGCAACCAGCATAAAAGCCTTTTCTGCCCAGCGCTTGTTGCTGGGGTTCAGGCAATCAGCCAGGGTTTCAAAAGCCTCAGGGTTAGCATGCGTGGCATAAATGAAGCGCCAGGGCTGCGAATTCAGGCCAGAGGGCGCCCAGCGCGCCGCTTCAAACAGTGCCAGTACATCTTCTTGAGTAAACGCCTCTGAGCTAAAAGCTCTGGGACTCCAGCGCTCACTCAAAAACTCATGTATGGGGATACGGGTAGTAGCAGATTTATTCACAAGGGCATTATTTCGTACTTACGTCCTAAATCTTGCCAATCAAGCTACAATAAATAAAGTGCTATAGTAAATTGAAACCTTTTTTCTCTGTGCCCTACTACCTACCTTCAGATCTGGTCTGGAGATTGATGCAAAACTAAGTAAGGTGACGAACATGACCCTTCAAGACCCTAAGAGCGTATTAGCAAACCTTATCAACTGGGCAGAGCAAGAGAAAGCTATTAGGGCTGTGCTGCTAACCAGTAATCGCGCCAACCCAAAAGCATCTACCGATAAGTATTCTGATTTTGATGTTGTCCTTGTTGCTGAAGACATTCATACCTATTTTGATAAGCGAGACTGGTTAACTGTCTTTGGCAAAGTTTTGGTGACCTACTGGGATGATATTTACCGCTCTGCTACCTATGGCAGCGAACTGGTTGGTAGTGTTATCCAGTATGAAGACACAAGAATTGACTTTACCTTGTGGCCCGTTGAGCTGCTTTGCAAAATCGTTGAAGCCAGGCAGCTTCCAGATGATCTTGATGTTGGTTATAAAGTCTTACTTGATAAAGATGGTATTGCCAAGGATTTACAACCCCCGACATTTTCGGTTTATATACCCAAACCTCCAGGCAATGCTCTTTTTCAAAAAACAGTAGAAGACTTCTTAAGTGTTGCTCCGCACCTGGCAAAGTGTCTCTGGCGAGATGAACTTTTACCCGCAAAATGGTGTCTTGATTATGATATGAAACACAACTTTTTGCGTGTCATGCTTGAATGGCGTGTTGAAATAGACCATGACTGGACATTGTCAGCAGGTGCACTTGGAAAAGGGCTAAAGAAACATGTGTCTACTGAACGCTGGAATCAACTAGAAGCCACCTATGTGGGGGCCAGTATGGAAGAAAATTGGGAAGCTTTGTTAAAGACCTTAGAACTCTTTCGTGAAATAAGCTTAGAGGTGGCTACCAGCTTAGGGTTTAGCTATCCAGATGTCATGCATCAAGGGGTTGTAAGCTATGTATCTGAGCTGAGAAAGCAAGCTTGAAATGCATGAACGCTCACTGCTTTGTTACCTCACACTGATTTTTACCCAGCACAAAGTTGAAAAGATAACGACGCGCTTAGTTCAAAATGTAGCAAGACTGTAAGTTTTGTAAAAGGTAATCAATCTTCTCCCCATCTGAGCAGCTAAACGCTTAGTCCAGTGAACATCCTTCCTGAATCAGGATATGCTTTAGGCTATGCTTTTTCTAGATCAGCTTTTCAGCAATTGCCGGCACTACGGCGACAAACTTGCGATCGAATTTGTGCAAACAGATAGAACCAGTTCCATCAGTTACCGAGATTTGGAGCAGCAAGTTTCTAAAGCTGCTGCCTATTTACAACGTCTCGGCGTCAGCGAGGGTGACCGTGTCGCCCTGCAATTACCGAAGAGCCTCGAGTTTATTTATCTGCATCTGGCAGCTATGCGTCTGGGAGCCATCAGCCTGCCGCTTAACCCAGCTTTTCCTGCGAGCGAACTCGAGTATTTTCTGAGTGATTCCGAAGCCAAGGTCTTTTTTGCGGATGCCCGTACTGAAGAAGGACTCGAGCCTATGCTAAGTACCCTGGGTGCGTTGCAGCATGCCATTTTCATTGATCTGAATAAGGGTCTGGATTTAGTAGCTGAACCCTCCAAACTTCCCCCTTTACTCACTAACCCCGAACTCACCGCGTTAATGATCTACACCAGCGGCACTACGGGCAGGCCCAAAGGCGCAGAGCTGAGCCACGCCAACTTGACAGCCAATCTAAGCGCGCTGCATGAGGCCTGGCAGTGGCAGGAAGATGACGTTTTACTGCATGTCCTGCCGATTTTTCACACCCACGGTCTTATGGTGGCCCTGCACGGAGCGCTACACGCTGGGGCCAGTACGACCCTAGTCGAGAAATTTGGTGCCAAAGAAACCCTCGAGCTTCTTCTCTCCAGACGTTTCTCGGTCTTTATGGCAGTACCCACTATTCACGGAAGGCTTTTAGAAGAGGCTGGAAAAAAACCCTATGACCTGAGTTTTATGCGCCTGATGACCTCAGGCTCGGCAGGTTTGCCTGAAGATGTCTTTGCGCATTTTAAAACGACGTTTAACTACACCTTGCTCGAGCGCTACGGCATGACCGAAACCGGTATGAATCTATCAAATCCCTATAGCGGTGAAAGGCGACAGGGTTCGGTTGGTTTACCTCTGCCTGGGGTTGAGGCTCGAGTCGTAGACCCCAGTAATGAAACCCTTTTAGCTGATGGAGAAATTGGCGAAGTGCAAATACGAGGGCCGCATGTCTTTAAAGGCTACTGGCGACAAGCGCAAAAAACAGCAGAGTCATTTACGCCTGATGGCTGGCTACGAACAGGCGACCTGGGTCTCAAAGAAAAAGATGGTTATTACCGCTTAAAAGGTCGCTCAAAAGATCTCATTATTAGTGGTGGGTTTAATGTCTACCCGCCAGAGGTCGAACTGGTACTGGCTGAGCACCCGGACATTGCAGCTAGCGCGGTGATTGGCTGCCCAGATAAAGATTGGGGTGAGCAAGTTGTTGCTGTGGTTCAAGCCAAACCCGGCTCGAGCCTATCTGAAGAAGAAGTCATTGCGTTTTGCCGGGAGCATCTCGCCAATTACAAAGCGCCAAAGCTGGTCAAAGTAGTCAGCGACCTGCCCCGCAATGCCATGGGTAAGGTACAAAAAAATCTGCTGCGCAGCGAGTTTTGCCAAAAGAAGACCGAGACAGCCTAGGCCGTCTCGGTTATGCGGTTAGTAAGCTTAGCTTATTGCTTTAAACTCGCAATAAAGGTGTTGATGCCATCAACTGTACGAAATGAGTCAAGTTCTAAAGCGTCAAAATCAATCACAACTTGAAAACGGTTTTCCAGTTCCATGATCAGGTTGACCAGAGCTAAAGAATCAATTAAGCCCGTATCTAACAGATCGGTATCATTGGCAGGTACATCATCATTAATGACTTGTAGTAAAGCAGCACGAATGTCTTGACGATAATCAGTGGTTAGAGTAGGCATTGTCATTACGCTCCAAATACTTAGCTAGCTACCATTATGGCACGGTCAACAACTTGCTGGATGTGATACAAGTCTTCCTTACAGGTAGGAATATCAGTGATAAAGACTTCAAAACCAAGGGAGCGGTAATGTCCTAACTCTTCGGCAACCCGGTCATAGGTACCGACCAGATAGGGACAGAAAGTCTGATAGTTCTGGAAAGGTCTGAGCCAGTAGGGGTTACCTGGCTGAGCAGGTTTTTCATCTAAATCTGAGAGTTCATGATGCCATACAGAATCAGAAACCTTCATGGCAAGCTGGTGCGCCAGTTGACCCTGACGCGTTGCAGGAAAGCGGTCATAGGCAATCTCCCAGGCATCTTCAGCTTTGTCTCTGGCAATAATGCCAAGACGAATGCCAGGTGCCACAGGTTCATGCATAATGGTTTCTTCACGTACGGGTTTTGGATAACGAATCGCGGACGCCCCAATATCTCTAGATGCCTGCATACCTGCCTCAGAAGAACCGGAAATAAGAATGCCGGGCTGCAAATCTTTGGGCATGCTGGGGGTCATCTTGAGATTTTTAACCTGATAATAGTTACCTTCAAAGGTAACCGGGCCATCATTCTCGAGTAAGGCCCGCAAAATGAGGGTATATTCAACAGTTCGGGCATAGCGCTCATCGTGAGGGGTATCATCCCCCAAGGCTGTAAGATCATTATTAAAGCCCCCAGCCAGCATATTCAGGTAGAGTTTACGCCCATACAAGTGTGACAAGGTCACAATACGTTTGGCCAGCATATAAGGATGCACATAGATGGGTTGTACCGCAATCAGCGGAGAAATACGCTCGGTATTTTCCAGCACCACCTGGGCAATTGACCAGTTATCCACCAGACCATTATCGGTATAAATCAAGATGCCTTCAAAGCCCGCGTCTTCACTCCAGCGCGCCACCTCAATAACTTTGTCATAGTATTCAGTGATAGGAACATCTTTAGATTGTGGACAGGTTGAAAACATCTGTAACATAGATTTAAGTGGTTTATGCTGCTTCATGCAGAGTTCCTTTCAATGGCGATTTCCGATTTTCCAGGTTTAAAACCCTTTGAGGTATAGCACCGTTTGCCCTGATCTTTACAGGTCTTATTGCTACACCTAAAATCTGGTAAACCGCCTTTCAACAGAGTCGCACCACCAGACTCTTTAGCTATAAAGCTACCAGTCTATAGTAGGAAAGCTCTCAAAACATTACTGTAGGAGTTTTCCTGACAGTTGGTCGGAAAATCGCGGGTATCCTTATTTGGGGCTAGTAGGACATCTTTAGCCTAAAGACCAGGATTTTTTATTAACGATGACTGATGCCGATTTACGACTGCGCGAGCTCGAGACCCTGCACGAACTCGCCCATACCATTGCTAATAGCCTCGAGCCTCGAGAAACCCTCGAGCAGACCCTTAAGGTCCTTATAGATACCGGCTGGTTTAGCTGCGGTGAGGCCTTTTTAAAACTTGAGGGCATGCTGGAAACCGTCGCGGTAGGGTTATGTGGTTATCAGAATATAGAAGCGTGTCAGGTCAGACCCAAATTGCTGCGCGACGCAGAGCGGGTTATGACGGGCAACAAACTTACTCAGGTCAATCACTGGCAGCTTATTCCGGTAGATAATATGGCAGTGATTGCGCTCTCCGGTGGCAACGCCTCGAGCCCCTTTTTTGAAGCGCTTATTGACATTATTCGGGCAGCCTTAAAACGAGCCCGGTTGCACTGGCGTCTTAGTGAAAAAGAAATACAAAGGTCAAAACTGTTGCAAGCGCTTTTGCGCGCCCAGGAAGAAGAGCGCGGGCGCATTTCCCGCGATTTGCATGACCAGGTAGGACAGGCTCTGACAGGTATTTTGCTGGGGCTTGACGCAGCTATAAACCATCCTGAAGATGCCAACCTTGCTCAGCTCAAGGAACTAGCGTCAATAACTCTTGGCGATGTCAGACGAATTGCGCTTGATCTGAGACCTTCTGTACTTGACGCTCTAGGGCTCGAGGCTGCCTTAAAGCGCTACACCAGAGAAATCACCGAGCGCTATAACATTCAAATAGAAATTTTAGTGAGTGTACCTAAACGACTCAACCCTGATGAAGAAACCGTACTCTACCGCGTTGCGCAAGAAGCCCTGACCAATATCGTGCGTCACGCTAAGGCCAAACAGGCGTCTATTGTCTTAACGACAACTTCAAAATGGGTGCAACTCGTCATTGAAGATAATGGGATTGGTTTTAAATTAGAGGAGCTTTTAGCTGCCGAGCGCATTGGCTTGACAGGTATGCGGGAGCGCGTCGAGCTATTTAATGGTAATCTAAGTATCGAAAGCAGTCCAGGCAAAGGTACATCGGTACATGCTCGGCTGCCTTTGAGAACTTAATGATGACAAGTATTTTTTTAGTTGATGATCACGCAGTCGTTAGAGCTGGCATTCGCATGCTCTTAGAATCAAAGACGCAAATTCATATTGTGGGTGAAGCTGACTCAGCTGAGCTAGCCCTCGAGCGCATTCCGCCCTTAAGTCCAGACATTGCCCTGCTTGATCTTTCGCTGCCTGGTATGAACGGTATAGAGCTGGCCCGCAATCTTAAACAAATGATGCCCAAGCTGCGCATGATTGCTCTTAGCATGCACGAAGATACCGAATACGTGCAGGGCTTTTTAGAAGCAGGTGGCTCAGGCTATGTACCTAAAAGTGCGCTTGAAACCCAGCTACTTGATGCCATTTCAGCAGTGTCTCGAGGCGAATACTACGCGCCAACCAAATTGCTTGCTGAACTTGCGCGTGAAATGGCCAGCCCTGACCCTTACAAAAATGCCCACCTGACCGACCGCGAAAAAGATGTGGTCAGATTTATTGCTCAGGGTTGTACCTACAAAGAAATTGCCGGACTCTTAGGCATAAGTGAAAAAACGGTAGCGACTTATAGAGAGCGAGCGGCTGAGAAGCTCGGTGTCAAGACTCGAGCTGAATTGGTACGTTGGGCACTCGAGCATGATCTAATGGCCTAAACAAGTTTTTACTTTTTATTTCACCACCCCACCAGAATCAGATCCTGATAAAAGGAAAAGCATAATGAAAGTTCTCAGCGTAAATATTGGCAAGGCCGAACCCATGCAAAATGCCAAAGCCTCTGGCAAAACAGGCATCTTCAAACAACCTGTTCAGGAACAGGTGTTTATTTCTAAATTTGGTTTAAAAGACGATACGATCTGTGATACCCAAAATCATGGTGGCCCCGATCAGGCAGTGTATATCTACGGCGCCAAAGATTATGGCTGGTGGACCTGTCTCTTAGGCAAAGACGTAAAAGCCGGAACTTTTGGAGAGAACTTAACTATTAGCGAACTAGCCAGTGACAGCTTTGCTATAGGCGACCGTTTGCAAGTAGGTGAAGTGCTTTTAGAGGTGACTGCGCCGCGCATTCCCTGTGTAACCCTTGCCACCCGTATGGGAGACCCCGAATTCGTCAAAAAGTTTAAAGAGGCAGAAAAACCAGGGCTTTACTGCCGGGTTATTACCGAAGGTTATGTAAGAAAAGGCGATGAAGTAAGGCTTATACCCTTTACAGGAGAGCGCATTTCGGCAATAGAAATGTTTCGCGACTTTTATAAAGCAGAGCTAAGCGAGCAAGCTTTACGCCGCTATCTGGCAGCGCCCATTGCGATTCGTGACCGCGTTGACAAAGAAGCGAAATTACAAAAACGCCTCAACTAAAGATTCTTTTGTTATAGCAAGTCTCGCATAAGTGAAGAAGGCATAGGGGCTAGGTAAGCTAGGCTCGAGGAACCACCCCTGGCTTAGCCAAAAATCAGTCAAGCCTGAAATTAAGTACCTCTAAACTGAAAATCAAGGATTTTCAGCTAGCGTGAAGCGGTTATGGACCGGGGAATAGCGTTTTCATTAAACTACTTTTTTAACTTGGTTGTACTTA
>JAGQHN010000154.1 GCA_020431825.1 Trueperaceae bacterium
TATAGGCGTCCTTCATAGTGCTTACCTGTGGTTCAGGACTGTTTACTCGGGTTGGTTTGCAGGATTGCAAACCAACCATGGAGCTACTTAGGAATGACTGAGCCCCTACCAACCCCATACTGTCACCAATAATCTCAGTTAAACTGAGGCAACAAAAGCTTAAGTGGAGGACCTATGAAAATCACCGAGATTAAGGCCTACCCTGTTTGGGTTGGTCATCGTAATCAGTGTCTGGTAAAAGTTGAAACCGATGAGGGCATTTTTGGCTGGGGTGAAGCCGGGCTTTCAGGGCGAGAGCTTGCGGTGGTAGGGGCAGTGCAGCACTACCGTGAATTCTTACTGGGCGCTAACCCTTTTAACATTGCTGCTCTGTGGCAAGAAATGTACCGAAGTCAATATTTTGAGGGTGGACGGGTGTTGACTGCTGCCATTTCAGCCATTGATATTGCACTTTATGACATTATGGGAAAAGCTCTGGGCGTTCCTGTTTACCAGCTTCTAGGCGGCAAACACCGTGACTATGTGCCCTGCTTTGCTACAACGCCTGCCTCGAGCCAGGAACAGCTCATCGATAATGTAAAACTCTTGCAGGAACATGGCTGGACAGTCATTCGCACCACTCCGGCTGGCAAACCTGAATGGTCAACGCCGAGTAGCGACGCTAAAGGACAAAGCTCTCATATCTTTGAACCCAGAGAATCCCTGGGCATAACAGCTGGCTGGTTAAGCAAATTACGCGAGGAAGTGGGTCAGGAACTGGTACTTGGCATTGATTACCATCACCGCTTAACAGTTGCTGAAGCTGCCTCGTTTTGCCAGCGCATGCCTGCTGGCACACTGGATTTCTTAGAAGAACCTATTCGGGATGAAAGCCCCGAAGCCTATGAGGCCCTGCGCCGCATGACTGACATTCCTTTTGCCATTGGTGAAGAAATGTCAAGCAAATGGCAATTCTTACCTTATATCGAAAGAGGCATCACCGATTTTGCCCGGATTGATGTCTGCAATGTTGGTGGTTTAACTGAGTCCATGAAGGTTGCCGCTATGGCCGAAGCGCATTATATCGACCTCATGCCCCATAATCCTCTGGGGCCTGTCTGCACGGCTGCTACTATTCATTTGGCTGCTGCCGTACCCAACTTTAGCTGGCTCGAGGTACGCACTTCGCCAACAGAAACCCTCAAATTTAGTGACGCTGATATTTTCCCGGTTCAGCCCGGCTTAGAAGGCAGCCGCTTTCCGGTCCCTGATACCCCAGGTTTAGGTGTCGAAGTTAACGAAGAACTTATCAAAAAGCAAAGTTTTAAATTCTGGGAAGCGCCACGCCTGAAAAAGCGGGATGGCTCTTACACAAACTGGTAGGCAAAAATATGAAAAAACAGGTTTTGGTCACAGGTGGTAGTGGCGGTATTGGTAGTGCCATCGCCAGAGCATTTGCCGATCAGGGGTATGAAGTTGTCGCCACAGGTCTAACAGAACAGGAACTTTCGGCCTTACCTGACTACAAAGGCATAAGTTATGAAACCCTTGATGTTTCAAATCAGGAGGATGTTCTAAAGCTCATAAACCAATTTGACAGCCTAGATGTTGTGGTCAATGCGGCAGGCATTATTTTACGAGAGGGCAAAGAGTTTACGCTCGAGGGTTTTTTAAAGGTAATAGATGTCAATTTGAGTGGCACTATGCGCGTATGCTTAGCAGCAAAACCTCTCTTAAGGGAAGGCTCGAGCATTATCAACGTAGCCTCAATGCTTAGTTTTGTAAGTGGCCCGCTGGTACCCGCCTACACAGCCAGTAAAGGTGGTATAGCCCAGCTCACCAAAGCCCTGGCTGCTGCCTGGGCCAAAGATGGCATAAGAGTTAATGCCATTGCCCCTGGCTGGATAGAAACCGAACTCACCAGCGCACTCAGGCAAGATGAATCTCGCAGCAAAGTCATAACCGACCGCACCCCCATGGGTCGCTGGGGCAAACCAGATGACCTGGCAGGTGCAGTCAGATTTTTAGCTTCAGAGGAGGCAGGCTTTATTACTGGCGTCATCTTACCCATAGATGGCGGCTATCTAACCCTCTAAGGTTTGCACTAACAGTCAATAAATAAAACTGTTATATCTATACTGTATACTTAGCTCATGTTGTCAGAGTCGAGCCATTCTATTACCGAAAACGAATTACTAAACCTCCCTTTGCCCTTTAATGAGATTAGGGAAGCTTCTGAACTAACTTTAAATGATCTCAAAACACCCCATATTTTTGACCGGGTCAAAAATGACCTGAATCAAGAGCGGTTCTTTTCACTTATTCACCTGGACACGCAAGATGAAATTTTAAAATGTCGCAAGGCTGAAATGCTTATTAATATTCAGTCTTTTGAGGATGCGGTTAGGCTACTCGAGTCTAATAAAACCTTACTAGGCGCTGGCTTACTTGCTAAAGCCCTTCTTTGCCTGAAGGACTACAATGCATTTGAAGAGCTGGTCAGTTCTTACATCTGGCAGCCTCTTAGCTCTAGCCAAAAACTTCCTTCTCATGAACAAGAAGGATTTATGCACATTTACAATATGGCAGCAGATTATGCCAGTCGTAAAGACAATCTTCCCCTTGCCAAATTTTATCTTCAACAAGCTGAAGTTTTAGCAAAGGCACTAGAGCTAACGGGGCGGCTTGGTGTTATTTATAATTTCAAAGCATTTATTTATCAGGGGTTAGGACTAGAAATCAGACTAGATAGCCACCTTCCTACCGGCAATTTTTCGAACCAGAAATTTGATGCCCATGCCCTCTTAATAAGTAGCTGGAGCAAAGGAAAACCTGAAGTTAGTCTACATACATCAGACGATTACAAGATTTTAGTCAAAGCGTGGAAAGCTCTGCAGAATAGGCAGCTCGCTAGTGCTGAGGAAATCATATCTAGTTTTAATGGTCGGGCACCAGATGTTTCGGTACATCGTGGTTTGTTAGGCTTAAGTCTTGTCGCTCTAACAAAAAGAGAATTTGCAGGTAAAATCAGTGATTTTTTGCGAGATATCAAAAGCGGATTAAGTACTTTTCCATTTAAGCGAAGCCTGTTAACCAATACACCTAAACTTCATCCCCTGGGTGTTTTATTAGCGGCTAATCTAAATCCAGAACTCAAAGAAATGAGCCTACAAGTCCCGCTATTAGTGAGCGAAAATTACCGTGATGGTCTAAGACTTCCTTACTTAACTGTGGTTCTACCTAATGAGTACCGAAAAGCCTGCCTTGAAGATGATGCCTATGAATATCGTATCTCTCAAAAGCAACTTCTTGACAAATCGACACGACATCGAGCTAACAAAAGCTTGCGTAAGCATCAGATTGAAGAATGTCATATTGTTACTGCAGTACAATATTTTAAGGCTTGTCAAAATTTGGCCTGTTTAGGGTATGAAGAATTTTACAATACAGCGAATCAATTACTAGAAACCTACCCAAAAGTAAAAAAATATATCTAGCCTAAAATCAGAACTTGGTTTGCTATGACCTAGATCAAGAGATCTGGGAAGGAGATTAGCATGGCTAAGGTTTACCGTTTCTTAGTTGCAATTGCCCTACTTGCTCTTACACTTTCACCCGTAATTGCCGAAAATTGCACTCATTGTTAAGTGCACAGAACTATCCGGGTAATCCGGATAGTTTTCTCTTTTAGAACCCTTTTATGCTTCTCCCTACCTAATCAGATAAATATCCTTACTTTATATTCATAAATTATATATTCACAAGTTTCAGTATTGACTGAAACTTGTGAATGCTCTATACTTTCGCATCAAGGAGGTTTCACTTATTTCTGAAATAATTAAAAAGAAACAGGCCTATATTGAAGAAATGGGCATGGCTTTAGAGGGCTTTGGCTTACCTCGTATGGCTGGGCGCGTTTTTGGTGCGCTCTTGGTAGCCGACCCGGCTGAGCAAACTGCCGAAGACCTGGCAGCAACTTTGCAAGCTAGCCGGGGTGGCATAAGTGGTGCGACCACCCTGCTCGAGACCATGGGTTTGATTGACCGCATACGTAAACCTGGTGATCGCAAAGACTATTTTCGCAACAAGCCCAATGCCTGGTATGAAGCCATGAAAAAAGAAATTATGATGATGAGTTATTTAAGACAATTAGCTGATAAGGGCCTCGAGCTTGTTCAGGGTGCTAATGAAGAAGTTACGCGTGGCCTGACAGAAATGCGCGACATGATCAGCTTTTTTGAAAGGGAAATGCCTCCCTTGTTTACTCGTTGGGAGGAAGAAAGAAACGTATGAATACTTCTATTTCCAAGTTAGCCTGGCGCAACCTCTGGCGGCATAAACGGCGCACCCAGCTGTTACTGGCTGTTGTGGCCTATGCAACCATTGCCATTATCTTTTTTTGGGGCTTTTATGACGGTTTTGTCAATGTCTTATTGAGTGGTCAGGCACGCTACTTGAGTGCCCCTGTCATGATACAAAGCGAAGCCTATCGCAATGACCCAGACCCTACCAATGGTTTAGCAGGTTTAGATTTTGAAACCCAGCTAAGCTCTTTTGAAGGGGTCAGAGGTGTAGCGCCAAGGCTCGAGTTCCCCTCACTCATGCGTTCACCCTACCGCACCATGGGTGCCCAAATGCGCGGTATTGACCCAGCTTTAGAGTCACAGGTAAGTGACTTACCCAATCATATTGCCGAGGGTCGCATGCTTGAAACTACTGGCGAGATTGTCCTGGGCATCGACCTTGCCAAAGAGCTTGATGTACGTATTGGCGAGCGTTTAGCTGTTGATGTACAGTCACTGGCTGGTGCGCAAAGTGCCGGTTTAGAAGTCGTCGGTCTGATAGATAGCAACATAGACCCAGTTGATAAAGGCATTGCTCTGGTTGACCTGGAAGAGGCTCGAGCCCTAACAGGTGTTAGCACAGCAACTGGCTTGGCCCTAGACGTAAAACAAGGTCAGGAAAAAGCGGTTGCCAAGGCGTTAAACCAGGCATCGGTCTTACCTCAGGGTGTAACTGCCTACCCTATTTCAGAACTGCTTGGTGGACTTATGGCAGGTATTGAAACCAAGCGTGGCTCGATGATTCCTATCATTCTGATTATTGCTGGCTTTGCTGCTGTCACGGTTATGAGTACGGTCATCGTCAGTGTTATTGAGCGCACCCGCGAGTTTGGTGTTATTAGTTCGTTGGGGCTAAATCAAGGGCAACTTGCGCGTATGGTTACGCTCGAGGCTACCTACACCACTCTGATTGGCTTTGCAGCGGGTGCCATTGTCGGCTTTAGCCTGAATGCCATCATGTCAGCGACCAATCTTATGGGTCCCCTCATTCACAATGTTTATGGCCGCTTTTTAACTGGCATGGCCTTGAGTGACAAGTTTGTCTTTGCGGTTGGCATCAGTTACCTGGCCTGGGCTGCCACAACCGTCGTCATTGCCGCAGTCCTTGCCATTATTGTACCTGGTAGACGCGTTCGCAACCTCAATCCCTCTGAGGCAATGAGGGCAGTTTAAGTGGAGACTTTATGAAACTCAATTACCTCATTTCTGGCCTTCTACTTGTTATCAGCTTTGGCTGGGCGCAGGAAGATGCCAGCAGCATTATGGACCGCATTATGGGCAATTTACGCGGTGATTCGCAAATTGCCACTCTAGAAATGACGGTCACAAGGCCCGACAAAGAAAACAGCTATACCATGCGCATTTATAGCCAGGGGGAAGATAAAGGGCTAACTCGAGTCATTGCACCAGCCCGTGACGCAGGTCAGGCCTTCTTAAATGACGGCGATAACATCTTTATCTATAATCCACGCTTAAAACGCGTTTTGCGGCTACCCCCAAGCGGGCAGAGTGACTCATTTTTAGGCTCAGACATCTCCTATAATGATCTGGCTGGCGATGACCTGCGCAGTAACTATGAACTAAATATTTTAGAGGATACCGAGACGAGCATAACACTCGAGCTCATTCCTTTAGCCAGTGCGCCAACCCCTTATGGCAAAGTTCAGCTCACTGCAGAAAAACCCTCCTATGCGCCGACGCATATCGTTTATTTTGACCAGCGGGACACCGCGGTTAAAGAAAACATCCTGTCAGATTATGCTGAAGTTGAAGGTAAGTACATCCCGCAGCGCTTTGAGGTCAATGATCTGCTCAAAGACGGCAATAAGACGATTATCACCTGGAAAGACGCGCAGTTTGGCGTCACGATTCCAGATGCCTGTTTCAGTCAGAATGCCCTCGAGCGCGAAGGCATGTGTGAACCATGATTGCCTTAGCCTGGCGTAATCTCTGGCGGCAACGTCGCCGAAGCCTCATCAGCCTCTTTGCTGTGGCTCTGGTGGTGCTCTTTGCCATTCTTATGTACAGCATGATGGGTTCCATGTCTAATGCCATGTATCAGGACTTAACCAAAGAAGTCGGCAATATCCAGATACATAAGGCAGGCTACCGCGATGCTCAGGACTTTAGCAGTGGCCTACTCACCAATGCCGCACAGGTAAGAGAAACCGTAGCGCAGACAGCGCCTAATGCGATTGTACTGGGTTCGTTACAAGCTCCTGCCCTCTTAGCCGGTGAAGTGCGCTCGAGGGGTATGGTGATTCAGGGTCAGGACTGGCCAGACGCTATTAAAGCGGACTTTATAGCCAATAATCTAGCTGAAGGCAAGTTTGTTGAAGGTGATAATCTGACGGGCATTATGCTGGGTAAGTCGCTGGCTACTGCCCTCGACGTAAACCTTGGCGATGATGTCTATGTCTATGCTCCTGGCACCGAAGGTTACGGGGCAGCCGCTTACACTGTCGAAGGCATCCTTGATTTTGATGACCCCAACCGCGAGATTTATGCCGCTTATGTTTCGTTACCGGCTATCCAGGAACTTGCCGCACCCGACGCACTTAGCAGGCTCGAGCTTCACTATCCAGAGATAAAAACTATCGAGGAAGATGAGCTTATTGCCCCCGATGTGGCAGCTCTCTCTGCGGCCTTAGGCAGCGATACCGAAGTTGAAGCCTGGCAGCAGATTGACCCAAACCTGGCCAGCATTGTCAAGGTTTTCATGCCCATGGTGGTGGTTGAATCGCTGATTTTCTTCATCCTGGCAGGCTTACTGGTACTCAATACGGTTTATCTCAGTACCTTAGAGCGCATCCGTGAATTTGGCGTCATCATTAGTTTGGGAGCAAAAGGGCGTCAGGTTATGGGCATGGTGACTTTAGAAAGCCTGCTGATGTGTTTAACAGGCGCAGCCCTTGGTCTTGCCATTGGCCTGAGTCTGATTGCTCTGGGTAGCAATGGCTTTCAGTTTCCTGGCTACTCTGAAGAAATGCTTGCTTCTATGGGCATGCCCAGTGTTTTTTATCTGTCCATTGAGCCCTGGCAAGTCTTGCTGGCGGTTGGCTTTGCCGTTTTAACAGCCTTCTTTGCCGCCCTTGGCCCTGCCCGTATGGCAGCCAATATTGAACCTGCAGAAGCCATGCGCTACACAGCTTAAAGTCATGCCCTCTCCCGAAAGGAAATAATGTCACTTTACGAAGTCAAAGACCTGAAAAAAACCTATCAGCTTGGCGATGTTAAAACAGATGCGCTGAGGGGGGTCAATCTCACTATTAATGAAGGCGAATTTACTGCGATTGCGGGGCCTTCAGGGAGTGGTAAGAGTACTCTCCTGCACCTTATTGGTGGGCTCGATAAACCAAGTTCAGGTGAAATCTATCTGAATGGTAAGCGCATTGACCAGCTTGGCAAACAAGAAGGCGCGGCAGTCAGACTAAGCACCCTTGGTTTTGTCTTTCAGGCTTACAACCTGATACCTGTGCTTACCGCCCTCGAGAACGCTGCTTTTGTTCTCGAGCTTCAAGGTATAAGCAAAAAAGAGCGCGAAGCCAAAGCCCTCTCTGCTCTAAAAACCCTGGAAATGGATGAGTTTAAAGATAGACGACCCAATCAGCTCTCAGGTGGTCAGCAGCAGCGAGTTGCCGTCGCAAGAGCGCTAGCTGCCAATCCTAAAGTTATTCTGGCAGACGAACCGACGGCCAATTTAGACAGTGAAACAGGTCAGCGGCTTATTCACTACATGAAAAAACTTAATCAGGAGCAAGGGGTTACGTTTGTCTTTTCAACCCACGACCCCAGGTTACTCGAGCATGTGAACCGCATTGTTCGCATTGAAGATGGCAGGGTCATAGGAGAGGAGCATCCTCAACCACTAGCAGCCTAACATTTGAGGTTTTATGCTGGCAGCCAGGGTTCATCGTCAGAGAATACTGGCTGCTATACTTTTGCCATCAACAATTTAAGGAGTCTTTGATGGCCAATGTCATTACCAGCAAAAAGCGTCCGCCAACAACTCACCCTTTATCACCCTTAGAAATAGTCACCTCAGCCGTACCTGAAGATGAGCGCGTCTGGGTTCCGCAAGCAACAAATGTCTGGTTCCGCCCCCTTATGCTCAATACCTTGCAGGGCCAATGGTGCAACCTGCTGCGTGTGCGCAAGTCTGGTGTCCTGAGTCGTCACTTACACCCTGCCCCGGTACATGGCTATGTCATTAAAGGAAGCTGGCGCTACCTCGAGCATGACTGGGTGGCCCATGCTGGCGACTATGTTTTTGAACCTCCAGGTGAAACACATACTCTGATTGTCGATGCCAACACCGAAGAAATGATCACTTTCTTTAACATTTCTGGCTGTATGTACTATGTAGATGAAAGCGGTAAATGTACCGGCTACGAAGATGTTTTTACCAAAATAGATATGTGCCGGGCCCACTATGAAAAGGTAGGTCTTGGCAGCGATTTTGTTGATCAGTTTGTTAGATAGTGAAAAGGTGAAAGTGAAATCTAGGTACTTTTGACTAGGTACCAGGTACTTCTGTTCAAACCTCATACTCAAGCACTAAATACTCTATTAAAAGGATAGCCATGCCCATAACCATTAAAGATGTCAAAGTTATAACCACACAGTACAACAAGCAACGCCTTGTTATCGTCAAGATTATTACCAGTGAAAACGGTCTCTACGGCCTTGGATGTGCCACGTTTACCCAGCGCTATCAGGCAGTTGTTGCCGCCCTTAAGGGTCACATCATCCCGTTTGTTTTGGGGCGAGACGTGTCACGCATTGAAGAGATGTTTAACATGCTCATGGTCAGTGGCTACTGGCGCAACGGACCGGTCCTGAACAATGCTATTTCTGGCATTGATCAGGCACTCTGGGATATTAAGGGAAAGCTTGCCAATATGCCCGTTTATGACCTTCTAGGTGGTAAAAGCCGTGAAGCTGCCCATGTCTATGTGCACGCCGATGGTTCCGAACCTCAAGAAGTCGCTGATAATGTCAAAGCTTTTCAGGAACAAGGTTACCGCTATATAAGGGTGCAAATGGGTGGTTACGGTGGCAAAACCAATATGGCTGGTTTTGGCATCGGCAACAGCAATACCGTGGCTGAAGACCGGGATGTCATGATCTTGCCTGACAATGCTCCTTCAGGCGCTTACTTTGACCCGAGGGCCTACATGCGCAACATGCTCAAGATGATGGAGCACGTCAGAAGTGAAGTTGGCACATCGGTTGAGCTATTACACGATGTTCATGAACGTCTGGGAACTATAAATGCAGTTCAGTTTGCCAAAGATGTCGAACCCTTTAAGCTCTTTTTCCTCGAGGACATCCTGGCACCTGAAGACCTCGAGTGGTTTGAGCGCATTCGCCAACAAACGACTACGGCGCTTGCCATGGGCGAACTCTTTAATAACCCACGCGAATGGCAACCGCTTATTGCCAATAAGCTCATTGACTTTATCCGTATGCATGTCAGTCAGATGGGGGGCATAACCCCAGCCAGAAACGTAACGCTACTGGCGAATCACTACGGCATTCGTACCGCGTGGCACGGTCCCGCTGATACCTCACCAATAGGTCACGCAGCCAATTTGCACCTGGACATTTGGGCACCAAACTTTGGGGTGCAGGAGTGGTGCCGTTTCAATGACGTGGCCTATGAAATGTTCCCTGGACTCCCTGAAGTGAGAAATGGCTATATGTACCCAAATGACAAACCCGGCCTGGGCATAGACATAAATGAAAAACTGGCAGCCAAATATCCATGTGAAGATTTCGTGGAAGAGTGGACTCAGACGAGGTTACCGGATGGTAGTCCGTCACGACCTTAACAGCCATACAGTACATAGAATAATAGACTCGAGACCATCTTTAATTACGCCTTGGCTTCAATAACGCCCAATAAAAGAATCAGCAAGATGAAGACTTAACCTTACCGCCTAGGCGACACTTGGGACATCGCTTTGTTCCCTTCACAAGCCGCTGTTTAACTGTCCGTACTGCTAACCCCTAGTAAAATTGTCAACCTCACAGAATAATTTCAGTGAACTCATACCTAGCATCTCCTTTTCTTAGGCCTTTGAACTTCCTAATTCCAGGAGATGCTTTTACCTTTTAAAAACTCCTCGGTTTTTCAGGCTGCCCTAGACAACTTTACCTGCACTATTAACGCCTTATAAAAACATATCCTTTATAGTTTTATACCAAAGTGCGTTTTTAATACCCTAAGGGACATTAAAAACGCTCGTGAGAGCGTACCCTTAGGCGACTCCGACGATGACATCATTCAAGCATTTTGTTATAAGAAGACAAAAAAAACTGTAAACAGACGCTACCTCGCTCGAAACACAGTGTGATACGTATATATCAGACAGAAGGAAAATGCTGTATAGTTTATTTACCTCTTGAAGAAGAGGGAGTATTGGGAGTAGAGCGCTCGAGGAGTCGGGCGCTCACATTTTTTACCCTATTTTTCCCTTAGCTACAGTTATAAAATGCATCTTTTTTTACACTAAACCTGTGCCTGAAAGTAGCAAAAAGGCAAAGCCCAGAACCTGTGAGCTGTGTGACCGAAGTAAGCCCCTCAGTTTTCATCATCTGATCCCTAAAAAGAATCATCGGCGCAATGCCTTTAAAAAACGATTTTCAAAAGCAGAAATGCAAACAAGAGGACTCTGGCTCTGCCGCCTATGCCATAGCAAATTGCATAAAACCTTCAGTGAGAAAGAGCTGGGGCAGAGCTATAACCGACTTTCCGCCCCCCCCTTTGACATAATTCAGGAATGAGTCATGGCAAGCTAGGGTATGAAGGAAAGATA
>JAGQHN010000155.1 GCA_020431825.1 Trueperaceae bacterium
GGTCTTCTTGACGATTACATCAAACACCAACTTAAACATCCCAGCATTCCTATGGTCTTACGTGCGTAAGTCCTAAAGAGAATCATCTGTTTTGTCATGGTAAAGATAAGTAAAGGATTCTTGAGGAACTGGTACTCTAAAAAGCTGCCCGGATGCTTCAAACAGATAATAGTCATGATAAGGCCCAGCCACAACCTTAAAAGGAGAAATATCGTAATAAAGCAAAGTTGGTAAGTAATATCTCTCTAAAGTATCTGATAGAGTTTCTGCTTCAGAGGGAAAGAAGGTGCTTCTTTCCGTACAGTAAGGAATGCGTGAAATGCTAAAGATTTTTTGTTGGGTTCTTCTATAGTCTGGTATCGTATAGAGCCAGTCTTCGGTCACTGTCAGTCGGTCAAACAGGGCAGATTGGACGGGTTCAATTGACAGTGCATCTATGCGGTTTTGATAGGCGTGTATAACACATGATTTGATCAATTCTCCTGTTTCGCTCTTAAACCGATTTAAGTAGCGGCGTCCCTCAGCTAAAAACCCTTGATAGACATCAGTAAAATCATCATTAAAATGAACCAAGTGGTTAAATTCGGCATCAAGACCTTTATCTACATACCAAAGCCATTCGCCAGTACTAAGTCGGTAAATCCCTAGACGGTCATTTATTTCACTGGGTCGGTGAGCAACATATAGATCGAGAATAGACCATGTATAAAGACTCAAATACTTATCTGTCAGTACCTTAACTTCTTTAACAAATCGATTCTCTTTAGCTTGCTGCCATAAGAATTGCCCACTTTGAGCATCTAAGGCACTATAAAAGTTGTTAGTCTGCACAAAAAGATAACCCTGATCGTAAGCAATACCCACACGGTTATTCGTATCTTCAATCTTCTCGGTGATACTTTCTGAAGCCTCATAGCTCCAAATAATCTCACCTGTTCGCTCATTTAAAGCTAAAAGGGCTTTATCTTCAGGTACGAAAATAAACCCTTCTCCTGCGACAGGTAAAACGGTATATGTATCAGCTTGGACTAGATCGAAAGCTCTTTGCCAAAGAGCTTCTCCCGTATGACTATCTACAGTGGTTATCTGATTATTTTTAAGATAGAAAAGAACGGTGTCACCATAATAAATTGTGTTTGCGGTTTCAGGTAGTCCACTTAGACTCATATTCCACAAAGGGCTAGCTCCTTGGGCAAAACTGAGGTTAATAAGCAGAAGTAATATTAGAAAAAAGGCATTTGTTTTTATGTTTGCTACTATTTTCATCGAGTAGACCGAAAATGGGCATTCGTCATAAAGTCTCAGATTTGAACCTAAACGTGGGGTTTAATAAGCTCGGCTTTCCCAGCCTCGAGCCTACCCTCTTTAAAAATCGTCTTGCCTCTGAGCAAAGTTTGTTTGACTCTGCCAGTAAAGCGTTGACCTGTATAAGGGCTGTACTTGTGTTTATAAAAAAGTTCATTAGCAGTTAAGGTAAAGGCTTCATCAATAGCTACCAGACATAAATCAGCATCAAAACCAACTTCAAGATAGCCTTTGTCCGGCAGGGAAAAACGACTGGCTGGTGTGCTCGAGCACATCTGGGCAATCTTTTCTAAGGGCAGACCTTGCTCTTGCCTATGACTTAAAAGGACGTTTAGTGTTGACTGCACCCCAGCAATGCCGCCCCAGACGTTAAAAAAGTCAGCACGGTCTTTTAGCTCGGGTTCGCTTGGGGAGTGGTCGCTGCTAATCATATCGACCTCACCCCGCAAGACGCTTTGCCACAGGGCGTAACGCTCGGTTTCACTGCGCAGGGGTGGGGCGCATTTGGCAATGGCTCCTTTTTGTAAGAGGTCGTCACTACTAAAGTGCAGATAGTGCGGACAGGTTTCGCTGCTTACTTGGGCACCCAGCATGCGGGCGTCGCTTATGAGAGCCATTCCTCTGGCATTACTGACATGAACAATGTGCAAATCGCAACCTGTTTCTCTGGCATAGAGCAGCGCCCGGTTGATGGCCTCGAGTTCTGCCAGAATGGGGCGAGACTCGAGATACGCCTCGATATCAACACGGCCCAGCGTGCGCAAATCTCCGGTAAGTCTTTTGGTAATGGCTTCACTTTCAGCATGAACGGCTACCGGCAGGCCAAGCTGTGCTGCTTTTGCCATACCGCGGTAAAGCGTCAGGTCGTCAGCGGCCCGGAATTCATCTATTCCACTATCAGACATAAAGGCTTTAAAGCCTATGACACCGCAGTGTGCAAGTTCTTCAAGCCTATCCAGATTATCGGGGGTTAAGCCTCCCCAGAAGGCAAAGTCAGTCACTGACTGATGTTTTGCAGCCTCGAGCTTTGCGGCAAAGTCGCTCGAGCTTAAGAGCGGTGGGTCAGAGTTTAAGGGCATATCGGCAAAGAGGGTGCCGCCCCCTGCTGCCAGGGCGCTACTTCCGCTGGCTAAGCCTTCCCAGTGGTTTCTGCCTGGTTCATTAAAGTGAACATGCGTATCAATCAGACCAGGAAAGATAAACAGGCCACGGGCATCCTTTTCTTCTCTGGCACTTTCATTTAGCTCAGGGGCAAGCTCGGCAATTTTTTCATCCTGGATAGCAATATCAGCTTGAAAAAGCTTGCTTCCCGTGACCACCATGCCACCCCGAATAATCAGGTCATACATAGGCTTCTTCGAGACTTTCTAAAAAGCTTTTCAGGGTTGCAATGGCGGCCGCAACATCTTTTCCCAAAACCGTTTCATGAGGATGATGACTGATGCCACCAGGCGAGCGTACAAAGATCAGTACCGACTGGGTAAAGTGGCTCATAACCGAAGCGTCATGACCGGCACCGCTCACCATACGCGGGGCTTTAGACTGGCTGAGCAGCAGATTGGTAAAGGTCTTATTCATGGGTGCGGTGGGTGCGTCAAGTAGCTGTTTATGATAGAGCTTGAGTTCACGTTCGCTGGCAATGACTTGAGCCTTGCCAAGCAGGGTGGTGACCGCATCTGCCCGAACTTTGTCGTTTTTGTGGCGTACATCGAGACTTAAGGCAACCTCTCCAGGGATGACATTGCTGGCACCTGGGCGGGTCTCGAGCTTACCTACCGTGGCTACAAGTCCTTCCGTTTTGCGGGCAAAGCTTTCTACTGAAAGTACAAATTCGGCTGCACCTGTAAGCGCATCTTTACGCAAATGCATGGGGGCAGTTCCGGCATGACCAGCTTTACCCACAAAACTAAGCTCGAGCTTGCTCTGACCAATGATGGCCTCGGCGATGCCAAGGGGCTGATTCAGACTCTCGAGTACCGGCCCCTGCTCAATATGCACTTCGGCGTAACCGAGTGTTTGCTTTTTGTCATATTTTGCGCTGGCAATCTCATCAGGGTTTAGCCCAAAGCGCTCAATGGCTTCCCGCATACTGATGCCATTACGGTCGCGAAGGTCAAGCTGGTGCGGGTCAAAACTTCCTGTCAGCGTCTGCGAGCCAAAATAGGTTGCACCAAAACGCACCCCTTCTTCCTCGGAAAAGCCTATAACATCAAGGGCAAAAGGTAGTTTTTTGCCTTTCAGCGCTTTCACCACCGCAATGCCAACCAGCACCCCCAGCATACCGTCGTACTTACCAGCATTGCGCACGGTATCCAGATGAGAACCTATTAAAAAGCGCGGAACGTCTTTGCGCTTGCCCTTATAGTGACCAATGATGTTACCTATGGCATCGACTTTAACCTCCATGCCTGCTTCCTGCATCCAGGCAGATACGTCAGCATGGACATCTTTAAAGGGTAAGGTTAAGAAGGTGCGGGTTAAGGCCTTGGGGTCTTCGCTGTAGCGCGCCAGAATGTCGCAGCGTGCCATGACTTCATGAGCAAGCTCCTCCATTAACTGCCCCGGTAGGTGCTATAGGCAAAGGGTGAAACAAGCAAAGGAACATGGTAATTAGCTCGAGTATCTGCAATGCCAAAACGTACTGGAACATCTTCAATAAATTTGGGTTCAGGTAAGTCTAGTCCAAGGGCATCAAAGTACTGACCTACATGAAATACCAGCTCAAAAACACCAGTAACCATATCTTCAGCAACGAGCAGGGGCTGATCGGTGCGCCCATCCTGATTGGTGCTAAAACTAGCCAGGTGCTGTCTTGATTCACCCGCCAGATAGTAAAGATCTATGGCTAGATTTGCGGCAGGTTTGCCCTGTGCCGTGTCAAGCACATGTGTGGAGAGTTTTCCCATAACGCAATCGTATCTGAATCAGGAGCTTATGGCTAGCAGGAAAATCTCAGTTGCGTTCTGCCTTCCAGCTTTCTAACAATGCCTTTAACGCTTCGGGCGCATTTTCGGGTGCAGGGTTCCCTGCCTGATCCATTTCATTTAGCCCATGACAGGAGGTGCAAACGCGGATTTCACCAGGCTGAAAGGTAAGCCAGTAGCGTTCCCGCACAACCGGATTGCCCACAGCATCGGTAAGTTGCCAGGTCAGGGCGCGGTTAGCGGGTAAAAAGACAGCCACTGACCCGTCACTGGCAATGGTTGCACTACCCTGTGGACCCAGGGAGGGAAGATTACTGGCCAGCGCATTGGCATCATGCATAAACTGTGCCAAAACCCTTCGACCCGGACTTGGATCAGTGGTGCCACCGATACCCCGTATGAGATCTGCCTGCAAAAACTGCATATAGCTAATGTCATAAATTTTGTCTCCGGTAGTAAAACCAGACCCTAAGGTTTTTGCTGATCCTCCTGAAACGTGCAGGTTAAAGGGTTGCTGTCTTTCCGCAGTATCTCTAGTCGTTACATTGCGCATGATGGCAAGGGCAAGTCCCTTTTGCTCGAGGTATGCCTGAAATTCTTTTATATCTACTCCTGTCTGAATAAAAACATCTTGTTCAATCTTTGGCAATGGCACTGTGAGGCGTGCTGGTCGTGGTCTGGACTTGACCTCTACAGGCTGCAATTCCCACAAGTTACCCGCATAGCTCACTTTAATATCGGGACTCCAGAAGCTTAGATCTTTTTTGATGCCCGAAGTAAGGGGCTGATCTGCGCTCCAGATACCATTAGCCAGTTTTTTAAGGGTGGTTATGCGGAAGTCATAGCGAGAATCGGTGGCTGAATTTCCTGGCTCATCTCTACGTTTTTCTGAAGTATGAGCCGAAATTAACATGCCATCTGACAGGAGGACAGGGTCACGGTATAGGCCTGAATGTGCCGGGTCGGGCGTTTGACCATCATCAATCCCAGAAGCGGTAGCCGGATCAGTAATAAAGCTGATCGTTATTTTACTGGCGGGTAAACCTGGGGGTGCACTAAGACTTACGATTTGACCACTGGCATGCGTGCCAAATTCAGGGGTGTTTATTCCGATATAGGTACCAGGATTTTGCGGGACTTCTTTGATTTGAAAGAGGTTTTCAATGTAATTTGGGTTGCTTGCCGTATCACTGATAAACTCGAGCAGGGCCGGGTCGTCGGTAAAACTGGGAACCAGGTAGCCTCTGGCATCTCCACTAAGTAATTCATGGCGCCCGGCATGGTTCAGCGTTTCGCCTTCGGTGCCGTCTTCCAGAATGGTCCAGGGAAAAAATTGATTAAAGTCATGCGCGTTAAAATTGGTTCCTGCTAGCTCTTCATCAACTCGAGGCTCAGGAAAAACTTCTGTGCGGTCATTTAGTCGCGTGGCGTCAGGGGCTTCACTCGAGTAGTTAAAGGTGCCATTTTCGCCGCCTGCATATTTATCAGCATCGGCTTGCTGGTCACGTTTTAAGTGATCCCACTGGGTAAAGACAATTCTGCCAAAGCTGTCAAGAATGGGGCTAAAGTCACCGCTGGGGGCGTGGTTAAGCAGCTTTAAATCTCCGGTGGTGGGCTCGAGGCTCCAAATTCCAGATACCGTCGGGGATTCTTCATATTCATCACGCTGGGGGTAAAGATGCGCCTGACCATCTCTTGGTCTATCTGAAGTAAAGATAATACGGTCATCGGTGCCGTAAATGGGCGAAATATTGTTATAAAGGGGCTGATTGGGAACTTTGCTAATAACGGGCGTTTCACTTTTGCCAAGTCCTGTTATTTCATAGAGTTGCCAGAAATAATCTTCATAGACATATTGCTCGTCAGGTGCACCAACGACCATGCTAAACAGGGCTTTTTTACCATCCCAGTACACGCTTGGGTCACGCACGGCAATCGCGTTTGCACCCTGAAATCCTTCTGTGCCAAAGCCCGCTTCCCTGGTTAGATTTTTCAGGCTGCCATCCGGATAGCGAATCCAGAGGTCGCCACCCCGACCGACAGCGTCCATGCTAGCTAAATGATTGCCAAATGTTGATGTGATAGTGGCAAAATCGGCAGCTATAGGTACTTGCGTGACAAAGAGGATGGGGTTAGCCAGGGTAACAGATGGATTAGGGTTTTGATTAGATTTGGAGGTGTCCGTACAACCACCCAAAATGAGAAATACTAATATTAAGGCAATCCGTTTGAGTTTCATAAGCCTCCTTGAGCTTAGAAAACGTTGAACCAGTATCATCAGCTTGACAGGATGTAAAAAGAATATCTGAGAGCTAATTCATTTGGCAGGGTTCATCTACTTAAAATAAGGCTCGAGCCAAATCGTTGCTGAGTTCTTCGGGCAAACGCCGCATGGTTTTAATACGTTCCCTTTTAGCAACATGGCTATTTTTCTTTTGCTAACGCCAGGCAAAAGCGTCATGCTCATTTCGCCTGTTTCATAAGTCTTTGTTTCCTGTCTTTGGTTTTGCTAAAGGCATAAACCCTCCTGCTGAACCATAAAAATACTTAGCCCTCACTTCTTTGGCTCGAGCATTCTGATTGTTTGCCTTGCCTAACACCTCCGTTTTACTCTCAAAGTCTCTGTTGGGTAGGGTCTTAAGTACGAGCTTTTCAGCTTCCTGATTTGACTTTTGAGCAAGTTCCTGAGTTTTTGCGTCAGGGCGTTTTCTAAAGACTGTGCGAACAAGGATTCCGCACAATACACCTAAGTTCCTGATACCTTTTTCCATAAGCAATTCCTTTCAGTTCTTAGCATGTAATACTCTCGGTTAGGTTCGGGTTGGCTTTTTTGGTTTTTGCAGGTGATAGCGGAGCAGGTTTTTGAGAGGTTGATATAGCTGCAAAGCCTTTACCTCGTTAAGTAAACGGATTTTTAGCTTTGCAACTGTAGATCATCCTATTCGTGTAGCAAATTTGACGGTCAGGGTTTGTCGAAAATCAGAAAAGGATTAGATAAAAACTCCAGCGGTCAACCGGATCATCGTCAAGATCTGAAATTGTCACGGAAATTTCGTTAGTACCAGAAGGACCTGCTTGTCCGGAACAATTTCCGAAGACTGCATCGCCGTCGCATATGCTACCTATAGTTAATAGAGGAAACGTTTTACTTATATCAAACCCGAAATTTATTCTTATCTCTCTCTCGTAACTGCCTCTATTATTCAATGTGATTCTAAAACCACAGCCGTTGCTGTTCATTAGCGTGTTACTCGTAGCCTGCGAATTAAAACAGCGAATTATATTGGTTTGGTCAACATAAACCATTGCCTTAGCCCAGCCAAAAGCTCCGAGGTTCTGGACCGCATTGCCCTGTGCTGACATTGCTACAGGTCCTATGCCTCTTACCCCAATACCCGTTGCCGACTCGCCCCCGACACCAACTTGCGGCGCAGTACCATAGACGCCGTAGCCAAGTCCTTTATGCTCACCTCTGACACCAAACCCATAAGTGCCGCCATTAATCCCGGAAACACCGGCTGCCTGTGGGGCTGTCGTTGGACCATTCACCTGACCCCAGACCCCAGTGCCTGAAGTGGTTATGCCTGCCGTACCATAGCCACTTGTACTCGAGCCATATACACCCACAGTGACAGCGGCATTACTCTGACCTCTCACACCTGCACTGTACTGTTTTGTACTGGTATTGATTCCGTAAACACCCGAAGAACCCGACGTGGTAGACCCACGAATCCCGTCACCTGAAGCGCTCGAGCCTGCAATCCCAATGCCAGAGGTGCTGGTGCCTACAACACCCGTACCAGAACTGGCATTTCCTCTTATCCCTTGACCGGCTGAGCTCGAGCCAAGTACGCCAAACGCACCAGCGGCATTGGCAGTACCAGAAATGGCTGAGCTAAAGTTCTGGGTACTGTTGTTTCTCACAGCAAAGGCAGCACCGTTATACTTTATGGTGCCAGTGCCAGGAAGGGCAATCGCTGCCTGGGTGCTGAAACCCGTATCATTGGTAAGATTGACTTTGATGATGCCATCATCTGTGGTTGTAATACTAACGCCCTCGCCCCCTTCAATAGCCAGACTACCTGTTTGACCATTGAGACTCGAGACCCCGGAACTTCCGGCTAAGCCTATCTGGTCAACCCCACAGCTCATTGCGCCATCTGCGCCTATTCCTGTTACAAACTGCCCATCACCACAAGGACTGCCCGTAATAGTGTTTTGCTTACCGTCATTCAGGGCAGCAAAGTTGGCATTGACCTCATCTGCACTTATAGGGTCGCCTGCCTTAAAGCTAAAGGGTAATGAACCTGAAGCCAGAGCGCTTATGCCGAGAAAAATAATGATTGCTACTATAAGAATTTTACTACTGTTTGACATTTGGAGTTCTCCTTTTCTGCTAAGGGTTTATTGCCAGCTTGTGTTGTTCCAGGTGCTGGTGTTCCAGGTTCCACTCGTTTTGGGTGTTTCGCTTCTACCACATGCGCTCAGTAACAGAAGTGCGAGCAGTAGGAAGACGGTGTAACGGGTTTTCATCATTTACCTTTCTGGCTTGGGGTTTAAACAGGTAATTGCTGTTATAAGTATCAGCTTCCGAGGGATTTATGCTTTGCTCCTTTCCATAGCAACTTTTGGCTACTAAGCTCTTTGTTGACAAAAGCTTAGTAGCCTCTCGGTTAGGTTCCGGTTAGATTTTTTGGGGTTTTTGTATATTTGGAAGGCTTTAGGGAAGGTAATAAACGATATTTAGAAACGGACGTTGCCCCTCTGGTCCATCGCTCGAGAAGAATTGAACAAAATCAGAATTGCCGTTGTCATTATTTTCAATAGGAAATCTAAGACGGTACTGCGAGCGGTTACCGCGTTCTATGCGGTTAGCAAGGTCGTCATTAAGGGCTGAGGTCACGTCGCTTGCCAGATAGCCAATGGCAGGTTGAGCAGCAGAGTCAAAAATGCCAAGGTCAGCAAGCGCAGGCGTGTCATAATCGTCTCCAGTGAGGCTCTCACCGTAATTTACTTGCTCGAGTATCATGTCGCCCAGAGGGTAAGGGTTCTCAGGACCAGAGTTAAAGTTTGTTGCTGCTTTGTAAATAATGAGTTGGGCTTCGTCTGTGATTACGCCTTCAGGAATGCTTGACAGATCAAAACTCAAGAAACTGCGAAACCCGCTATCCGTTGGCGCAGTGGCAAGGTCACCTACAGGAAAAGAAGCTTGGGCGGTATCGCAACCTCCACTTCCGTAACAATGTCCGTCCAGATTGGCTGTCGCGTAAATGTTTGTAACAATGACTTTTAAGGTAGAGAAGCTCGAGCTAAAGGGTTCCATGGCATTGCCCAATTCATCTTGGGCTGTACCCCCGATGCCAAAAGTGTAGCTAATAGCTTCAATGTCAGGATTATCGCCAGCGGCATATTCTAAAAAGTCGTTTGGTGTAATGGTTAGGATAGTAGCCTCAGCATTCCAGCTAAAGGTCACCTCTGAAGCTGGCAAATTGTCTGACTGATATGCGGCTTCCGTAGCGGCCTGAGCCATCGATTTGTTAAAGGTAATAATGATGCTCTGATCATCCCTTACACCTGTTGCTCCGTCAGCTGGGTCAACTGAAATAACGGCTGGCGTATCATCTGTTGGAAAGGAAGGTGAAAAGAGCCAGGGCATCTCTACACTTTCGGGACTCGTAAAGCTGATGGCGTTGTCGCTAGACTCCCGCAGCAAGAGATTCCAGCCCTGCTTAAAGCTAAGGTCAAAAGTATTCTCAACACCATCTACTAGGCAGCTACCTGAAATGCTCACATCTCGGTCAACATAGGTATAGCTAACTTGATTGGCAGCAAAAGCATCTGGACCCGAGGCGTGAAACAAATCACCTATACCAAGCCCATCTTTTATAATCTTCAAGGAGACTACACTGGTGAGATTAAAGTCTGCAGGTCTTTGGTTAATCTCTGGGCACGGTTTTTCTGCTGCCAATAAATTTTTATCTGCAGGTACTAAAAGCGCTAGGCTAAAGCTGCCGTCTGCTGCAATGCTACCTATTCCCACCATGACTTCTCGGTCAAAGCTAATGGCCTCGAGGCTGGCTTCACCTCTGTCATAATCTTGTACCTGACCCGAAATGGTGAAGCCTGTTGCTGCGGCAGGGTTTATAGTGAGGGTAGCACTGTCAGAAAGATTTCCAAGGGAAGCAGTTAGGGTAAGGGTGCTAACGTCTTCTACAGTTAAGGGTGGTGTGTAGCTGACTTCTAAACCAGTAGTACTCGAGAGCGTGCCAAGCTCTGGTGAGAGGGTCCAGCTTACGTCACCTGTACTGTTCTTAAGGGTGACTTTGAAGGTCGTGGAAGGGTCGCCTGCTTGTAGATTAACAGCGCTTGGTGAAACACTTAATGAGGGAGCTTGCTTGCTTACTGTAGTGCAACTTGTTGCAATCAGAAAAAGAATGACCAAAAGAAGTAGCCATAAGCCGTAGGGTTTTTTCTTCTGCTTTTTTAAGCTAGCTATAACAGGGGCTATTGGGGTGTTCATACAAATCCTTTCTTGCCGCTTATTTCGTCAGAGACATCCCTACTTGGTAGGTATTCGGCAGCCTGAGAAACCATGGTTTCCAACAAGCTTTCCCCACAGTTAGTACAAAACCGACTGTAAGGAGAGGTAATGGCTGTGTCGCAGTGAGGACAAGCCTCAAGCATCTTTAAACCGTCATTAGGGCAGTAACGCTCTTTAGAACTACTTGGTAACGCCCGTTGACATTTTGGACAAAGCAAATAACTCAGATTCTTTTTCATAAGGCATACTAGAGCTGCCTCGGTTAGCTTCTGGTTAAATTTTTAAGGGGTTTTGTATTTTTAACTCTGGCTCAAAAAGGCTTGC